>NZ_JBFBIK010000063.1:0-42834 GCF_040685555.1 Sphaerisporangium sp. NPDC088356 | reverse complement strand
ATAGAAAGGGCCGACGTGGTGTCCTAGGCGCATGCATCTGGCGCAGCTCAACGTCGCGCACATGCGCGCCCCCAAGGAATCCCCCGAGCTTGCCGAGTTCGTCGCGGCTCTTGAGCCCATCAATGCCATTTCGGACGTGGCCCCAGGTTTCGTCTGGCGGCTCAAGGGCGGAGACGACCCCACCGACACCGTGCGGCACGACTACGGCGACCTGCTGTTGATCAACTTCTCGGTATGGGAGTCCCGCGAGACGCTGTGGAACTTCGTCTACCGCACCGCGCACCTGGATTACCTGCGCCGCCGCCGCGAATGGTTCCTCCGCAACGCCGAGCCGTACAGCGTGATGTGGTGGATCCCCGACGGCTACACCCCGAGCCTCGCGGAGGGCATGGAGAGGCTGCGGAGGCTCAGGGCGGAAGGCCCCGGGCCGGAGGCCTTCACCTTCACCGACTTCCACGAGCCGCCGACGGCCGAGGCGGAGAACCTGGCCGGCCAGCCGGCTTGAGCCCTCGTCCGTCGAGGCCCGGCGACTCCGAGGACAACCCGGTGGCCGCTCGGACTTCAGGCGGTCAGTCCGGGGCGGTGGCCGTTGAGCAGGGCGGTGCCGAGCTCGGTGATGGTGTGGATCACCGCCCGGCCGAACCGGTGGCTCGACACGAGGCCGGCCTCGCGCAGCGTGGTGGCCTGCCGGCTCGCGGTGGACGTGGGAATGTCCAGCTGTCGTCCCAGCTCGCCGGTGGTGCAGTCGCCGTGCCCGATCGTCTCGAGGACCTGGGCCCGGGTGGGGCCGAGCAGGTTCGTCAGCGTCGGATGCCTGTCGGGGCTGTCGCCGTGAGCCCAGATCAGGTCGTGCTCGATCGGATAGACCAGCACCGGGGGCAGGTCGGGGTCGCGCAGGGTGATGGGGGTCTGCCTGCAGAAGAACGAAGGCTGCAGCACCAGGCCCCGGCCGTTCAGATGGATGTCGTGGTCGGCCGGATAGGCCAGCTCCAGAGTTGGGAAACTCCACCGGGCCGACGGGTGCAGAGTCGAGAAGACCACGTGCCAGCCGCCCTCGGAGAGCATCCGGAGGCGGCGCGCCCGTTCCTGCGCGACCTGCGCTCGGATGCGCGGCCAGTACGGGGACAGGCACGCGTCGAAGTACGCCCCAGCCGCGTCGGCGACGGCGCCCAGGGGTTCGGACTCGCCCCTCGCCAGGTCGCCGATCCACCCGGGAAGCCGCCGGTTGGGATGCCGCATGGACAGCTCCGACAGGTCCATGCGCAGCCGCTCGCGCGCGGTGCCGCGCAGGGCTTCGATGCCCGCGGCCACCGAGCCCGGTTCCGCGCGAGGGGTGAGGAAGTCGACGGAGTAGCCCCGCGGCGGCACCAGGGTCGTCAGCACGCCGGTGGCCGCGGGCGCCTTGGCAAGGGCCTCATTCTTCCACTGGCGGAAGACGACGGCGTGCTCGCGGCGGCACAACCTGTAGAGGCTGAGGGTGACCTCCCACAGAACGTCGCATTCAGGTGCGATGCGCGTGCGTGCCAGGTCTTCCCCGGTGAAATGAATTCGCAGCACCATGGACCCCCGTTCGACCAAGCTCCCGCAGGACTTACGCGCCCCCCGGGATTGTGCCGACGAAAGGCACCAGCGACAAGTCCGCACTGACCGGAATGTCGTGCATCTGTTAATGACTGGGTGAAGGCCATTTCGCTGTGCCGCTTCCCTCCCTCCTCTTGTCGGCGTGACCAGCGCATTTGCACCCAGATGGAAGGTTCTACGTCCTGACCGGGCGCGCTACCAAGATAGAGCCGTTTCGAGCTCACCGGCTGTCTCGGGACCGCCGGCCGGCGGTCCGTGACGGCCGAGGTAACGAGGGAGCAGAGTGAAGAAGAGGACACGCCGTCATCCGGCCGGCCGCCGCCACGCGGTCACCGGACTGGCGGCGCTGATGATCGCCGGGTCCTTGACCGGACAGATCGCGGGTTCACCGGCCGCGAGGGCGGACGACACCCCGCCCCCGCCCTACGGGGCCGCCGTCGCCCCGGAGCAGGACCGCGTCGCCGCCGCGCCCGAGCCCGAACGGGCGGTGGCCGCGCGGACGGCGAAGGCGCAGGGTGTGCGGGTGGAGGTGGAAAGCGAGAAGACCGACAGCTCGTCGCTCTGGGCCGACCCCGACGGCACTTTCACGCTGGAGACCTTCCCCGGCCCGGTACGCGTGAAGGTCGGCGGCGCCTGGCGTCCGATCGACACGTCCTTGGTCCGTGACGGTCGGGCGGGCCTGCGCCCGAAGCTCACCGGGTCGGATGTGCAGGTGTCCGATGGCGGCGGGAAACCGTTCGCCGAGGTGCGGCGGGCGGATCGCTCGTTCGCCGTCTCCTGGGGCAAGACCCTGCCTCCGCCGCGGATCAAGGGAGACACGGCGACCTACAAGGACGTCGTGCCCGGGGGCGACCTCACGGTGAAGACGCTGCCGAACGGGTTCAGCCACTCGATCGTCCTGCGCAGGCGTCCGGCCGAGCCACTGGAGATCACGTTGCCGGTGGCCACCAAGGGCCTGCGCCTTTCGGAGGCGGCCGACAACGGGCTGAACCTGCGGGACGCGGCCGGCGGCCTGCTGGCGTCCGCTCCCGCGCCCCGCATGTGGGACTCGACGACCGACCCGCGCTCCGGGGAGCCCGTCCACCAGGCCGCGATCGAGACCACGGTCAGGCGGACCGACCACGGCACCGTCCTGGTGCTCAAGCCCGACGCGAGGTTCCTCGCGGACCCGGCGGTGAAGTACCCCGTCACCGTGGACCCCACGAGCACGCTCACCGTGGAGACCGACACCTGGGTGCAGAGTGACATCCCCGACTCACAGCGTGGTTCCACCGAGCTGAAGGCCGGCACCTACGACGGCACCCACGTCGCCCGCTCCTACCTGCAGTTCCGGCACGTCGACGACCTGCGCGGCACGCAGATCACGGCCGCGGACCTTCGGCTGTGGACCTTCTGGTCGTCGGTCTGCGTGGACCCCAGCGCCGGCGTGCAGGCGCGCCGCATCACCGCGGCCTGGGACCCGGACACCATCAGGTACGGCTCGGAGCCGGCCACCACCACCGCCGGCGCCGTCACCACGAAGACCGCCTACGGCGCGGCGAGCTGCCCGCAGGACTTCATGCACTGGAACACCACCGCCATGGCCCAGGCGTGGGCCGACGGCCAGCCGCACTACGGCATTCAGCTGCGCGGCGCGGACGAGAAGGACGCCTCGACCTGGCGGCGCTACTATTCCTCCAACTACGTCTCCGGTGCCCAGGGCGAGAAGGAACCCGCGCTCAGCGTCACCTTCACCTACAAGCTCGGCACCCCTTCGGGGCTCGACGTGGCCCCCAGGGCCTCCTCGGACCCGGCGGTCAACACCGTCGCCAGCCTCACGCCCACCCTGTCGGCCAAGGCGACCGACCCGGCCGGGAAGCCGCTGGACTACACCTTCGAGGTGACGAAGGCGGGCGACAGCGACGTGATCGCCACCGGAGGCCCCAAGGCGGTGGCCTCCGGCGCGACGGCCACCTGGAAGATGCCCGCGAACGTCCTGCGGAACCCCGGCGCGTACCGGTTCCGGGTCAAGGTGATGAGCCAGACCGGCGCCAGTGGGTGGTCGGCATGGACGCCCCTCGCGACGGACGTGCCGAAGGTGCCCGCCGGCCTCGCCACGGGCACGAGCGACCCGTCCGCCGTAGTGCTGTCGGGCGTGGTCTCGCGGCCCTCGGGCGAGACGCTGACCGCCAGGTTCTACCTGTTCGACGGCGCCGGCGCCGTCGTGGGGGCGAGCCCCGCGGGAACCAGCACCGTGCAGAGCGGGCAGCGCGCCGCCCTGAAGGTCTCCCCTGACCTGCTCACGCCAGGCGCCGTCTACAAATGGCAGATGGAAGCCTGCGCCGGCTCCACCTGCAGCGCCCGGACCGCGCCCCTCACCTTCACCGCCCCGCGACCGGCGGCGGAGAAGCCCACCCAGACCACGACCCTCGACGCCGGCGTGCTGACCATACGCGCCGCCAGGACGGGGTCCGGCGACTGCGGCGGGAACGCCTGCCCGCTGCAGAACGCGGGCGCGTTCCAGCTGGGGGGCGGCCGGATCTCCATGTTCAAGGCCGATCTCGGCGCCATCCCGGCCGGAGCGGAGATCAGCTCGGCGACGCTCGACCTCGGCGCTCCCACCTGCGCCGGCACCTGCCCCGCCACGGTGAAGGTGTCGGCGTACGAGCTGAGCGACGACCTCGCCGCCGACGCCTCGGGCACCGACGCCTCCGCCAAGCTGCTGGAGGAGCCGTTCGCGGAGGCGGACCTCGCCGACCCGAAGATCGACATCACCGGCTCGGCGCAGGGAGACCGCCAGGACGGCCAGGGCTTCGCGGAGCTCGCCCTGCGAGCCTCCGACCCGTCGGCACCGGAGGTGACCTTCGGCTCGGCGACCATCACGGTCGCCTATGTCCGGCCCGCCGTGCCGGGAACCGCGCAGAACGTGAGCGTGCGCCCAGGGGACGGCGGAGCGCTGGTCACCTGGGGCCCGCCGTCAGAGGCGACCGGTGACACGCGGGTCACGGGCTTCGACCTCGAAGTCGTCAGCGGCTCGGGGAGTGTCGTCAAGACGCTGACGCCGGCCGAGCCGAGGGCTGTGGTCACCGGACTGACCAACGGGTCCGCCTACACCTTCCGGGTGCGGGCCAAGAACGACCAGGGCAGCGGCGCCTGGAGCACCACCGCGGCCGTCAAGCCGCAGGCCGTCCCCGACCGTCAGGAGTACATCGACGCGGTCGCCCAGTATCTGGACAGCCGGGAAGGCGTCGTCGAGGGACGCTTCACGAGCGCCTCGGACGCCATCGGCGGGCACACCCAGGGCTACCGGTTCGAGTCGCTCCTCCAGGCGGACGAGCAGGCGCTCCTGGCCGCCAAATCCGAGGCCGACGCCGACGGAGGCGCACAGGAAAGCTCCACCACCACGCTGAGCGACCCGCTGGTCTCCCTGTCCTCCGACGGCGCCACCGTGACCGTCCGCGTCACCGTGCACCAGTCCCGCGTCGTACGGGACCCGACGGGGGAGAAGACCACCGGAGAGGAAGACAATCCCGCGGACTACTCCTTCAACGTCGTCATCACAGGTCAGGGCCTGCGCCCGGATGGATCCGCCGACGGCCTGGCGGGCCGGACGGACGGTGACGGGGTCGACTCCCAGGTCTACCCTGAGGGCTCGATCACGGCGGACATGGAGGAAGACCTGACCGTGGCAGAACCCGCCCCGGCCCCCGAGGGCACCGTCTCGGTCAACTCCGTGAGCCCGTCCGGCATCGCCGGCTGGGCGCGGAGGAACTGGAACAGCCACGAGGAGTACGGCCACAACGACTGCACCAATTTCGCTTCCAAGGCGCTTCGATTCGGCGGCGGCGCCAGGGAGATCCGCAACTACGGGAGGACGGCCGCGCAGAAGCGCGCCAACCTGAACAACTGGTTCTGGGCGGCGCCCACCGGCAAGGACTCGCTGACCTTCCGCATCGTCACCAACAGCATGAGTCACATGAGCAACCGCCACCGGATCCAATGGCGCTCCACGTTCTCCGAGGTGCGCGTGGGCGACATCATGTACTGGGACTTCGATCCGTGGCTCCACGACGGGCCCGAGCACATGACGATCGTCACGAAGAAGACGGCCTCCAACGAAAGAGGCATCTTCTACACCGCACACAGCAACAAGAGACTGGACGCGAGGGTCTCCAGCGTGAAGGAGAGCGGCACGCACATCGGCTACGCGAGGCTCGTCGTGTGAGCGGCATCGCAACGGCCACCCCGCGACCTCTCCGCGGAAGCCTCTGATCCCCCCTCCCACCTGGGCACCCGGTCCACCCACCGGGTGCCCTGCCCCGTTCGCCAATACATCGGACGACTCCCAGCGCATCGGGTGAATGTGCGGCCTATCTGGCCGTGAAACCAGCTCACCGAGTGTGGTAGACGTCGGCGCGGTGGTCGATTCGCACGACGTGGACGACTCTCGTCGCATCGTCGATCCGATAGACGGTCCGGTACGCGCCGCGTCTGGCGGAATGGTAATCGCTCAGCTCGCGAGTAAGGGGCTTGCCGACTCGTTGAGGGTTGTCCAGCAGTGGGCCCGTCAGAAATTCGGCCACCGCCCTCGCAACCTCCAACGGGAGTCCACGTGGAGGACCTTCGACGAGGGCGCGCCGCGCCCAAGGTGCCAGCGACAAACCGTACGCGTCGTCGCTCACGCCTCCGCCTGCTCAATGCGTGCCCGCTCGGCCGTCATAGTCACCGCCGGTAAGATGTACTGACGGTTGCGGGCTGCCCCAGGTGAGCGGGCCCGATGATGAGCCGACCGCAGCCGGGCGCGGGCCCGACTGTGACAGTTGCCGTCAGCGGCGGATCTCAGGGTCCAGCCAGACCAAGTGTAGGCCGAGCCGGTCCGCCAGCCGCTCGGAGCTCGACCAGCACCCGTGAGGCCGGCCCTTCACGGTGATCGTCGCCGCCGTACCGCCGGGCAGCTGCACCCCGTACAGCTCCACCCCGCCCTCGTCTCCCTGCTCGTCGTCGGCGTCACGCAGCAACGCGAACAACCGCGCCCGCTCCTCCACCCTCAACCGAGGTACGGCCGCACATTCCCCGCCTGCGTCGTGATAGACAGTCGGCAGGCTGGAATCGGGTCGCTGATCCATCGGGTCACCCCTTTCTCCGGCACCCCGGCCGGGACGGGCACAGCCATCGCACGCCAACCCGTCCCGGCCTCTTCGCATTCTGTGATCACACTCCGTGATGCGAGTGTCACAGAAAGAGTGGCACCAACTCTGAACATGTGCAAGATTGGCTTCAGTAGAAAATGCGAATGACCAATATTGCTTACTATGCCCGATTAGGGCCATAGGGTGGTGACATCATGGGTGCCAGAAAAGGGCCGACACTTCGTGCCCAGTGGCTGGGCAAACAGCTGCGTGAACTACGCGAAGCGGCCAAACTCACCCTGAGAGATGCCGGAGACTACATCCAGCGTGACCAGTCGTCGCTCAGCCGCATGGAGCAGGGGATCACGCCTATGCGCGTCCCCGACGTCCTTACCCTGCTCAACCTCTACGGCGTGAGTGATGTCAATCTCCGCGACGGACTCGAACGCCTCAGCCGCGAAATCTGGCAGAAGAGCTGGTGGGATGGTTACGCTGGCGCGTTCACGGGCCGCATCATCGATCACGCTTGGTTGGAGTCCCGGGCCATCGAACTACGGTCGTACGACGCGATGGTGATTCCAGGGCTGCTCCAGACCCGCGAGTACGCCGAAGCGGTGATCCGCGCGGCAGACCCGAACAAGCCGCAAGAGCGTATACATATCTGGGCGGAGTTCCGGCTGAACCGGCAGCAGGTGCTCAGCCGAGATGAGCCTTTGCGACTCTCGGTGCTCCTCGACGAGGCGGTACTGCATCGAAGAGTCGGTGGCAGGGACGTGCTTCGCGGTCAACTCCAGCACCTCATCAAGGCGGCAGAGGGTCCGAACATCAGCATCCGCGTCCTGCCCTTCGACGCGGGCGCCAGCGCCAGCCCGGAAGGACCCTTCACGATCTTCAACATGCCTGAGCCCTACCCAGATGTCGCGTACATCGAGACACGAGCAGGCGCGATCTACGTCGAAGGAGACGACATGGAACGCTTCGCGCAGGCGTACGATTGCCTGCAAAAGGCCACACTCGCGCCCGACGACTCCATGGCACTGATCACGGCCGCAGCAGAAGATACAACCTGACCAAACGGAGGCAACCAGCATGGCCACCCCCGAGGAGCTGGCCAATGTCGCCTGGCACATCAGCACCAAAAGCGCCAATGGCGGTGGAGAGTGTGTCGAAGCAGGGCCACTGGCCGACGGCACCGAGCGTGTCGCCGTACGCCACAGCCACCACCCCGACCGCGAGGTCATCCTCTACACGCGCGGCGAATGGCAAGCCTTCATCGCCGGCGCCAAAGCCGGTGAATTCGACTTCTTCGCCGGCTGACCACTCGCTCGCACTGCCCGGATCGGCTCAAGGTGGCTCAAGGTGGGTGATGCTCAGCGAGTGTGGTAGGCGTCGGCGCTATGGTCGATGCGTAACGTGAACGACCCGTGTGGCCCCGTCGATGCGGTAGACGACCCTGTAGGCACCGCGTCTGGCGGAGTGGTACTTGCTTGGTTCCCGTGTGAGGGGCTCGCCGACTCGCTGAGGGTTGTCCAGGAGCAGGCCCGTCAGAAATTCTCTCACCGCCGTCGCCACCGCCAGTGGCAGTCCCCGTGGGGGCCTTCGACGAGCGCCCGGCGCGCCGACGGCGCCAGCGACAAAGCGTACGCTTCGTCGCTCACGCGTCCGCCTGCTCGATGCGCGCCCGCTCGGCCATCAGGCGGCGCAACTCATCAGCGCCAATCGCTTCACCGCGGGAGATCTCGGTCTCGGCCGCGCGAATCTCTTCGTACGCTCCTGGAGTTGACAGCAGATCCAAGGTCTCTTCCAGTGCCTCCAGATCGGATACCGACATGATGACCGCCTCTGGGCAGCCGTTACGCGTGATCACCACACGTTCGTGAGTGTCGCGGACCTCATCCAGCACCGCGGACAGCCGTTCTTTGGCATCAGCCAGTGGAATCGTCGTCATGACCAGAATTGTCGTCACATCCGCCGTACGCTCCTGGTTGTTCCTCAGCCTGTCCTGGGAAAATCTGGACCTCGACAAGGCCCCGGTCACAGGAAGTTCCCAGCGATGTCACGTCACCTGGTGCCCCAAGCGGATCTTGAACGTCCTAGCCCTGTGTCCACAGACGACCAATGACGCCATGGGTTCGACCGCCTGATTAGTTCATGGGGTGAGCGCTACCCTGACACGGTAGAGGCCACTGGTTCAATCCCGGTATCGCCGACCAGCACCGAATCCCCAGGCCGGAATGCCTGGGGATTCCGCTTTGCGAAGTTCCTCCGGCAGACGGCCCAGCTTTCACCTTGAGACCCCGCGCCTACATCGCCCGGCGTCTACGCTTCTTCCACTTCTTTAGCGGGATCCAAAGATTGCGGCGTGTAACACGCAGGCTCACCATCGAAGCCATCCCAATACACCCAGAGACGTCCACACTTTGGGCAACGGAACATCGAACTACATGCCCGATAGACCTCTTCCGCCTCGACCAACCCCTCGAAGTCATCGAACCTGGGATCCGAAATGATCTTCCATTCGAGCGGATTGGGGATGGCGCCACTGGTGGTGATGATGTGTTGGCAGATGCATCGGATCTTGGCCATCAGGGCATCAGCACGACTTCGCCGACGCGAGCACCGATCCCGGCGAGCCGGATGTGGATGTTGGCGAGCTGCTCCGCGACAACGCTGGTTTCCGACAGATCGACGATCACACCGCCACCATGGACCTGACTTCCCTTCGACGCTACCGAGCTGACGATCCTGCCGACATTTCCCGTCTTCGGAGTGTAAACATCCCAGTTCGCCCCATTGACCAGCAAGTCGCTCGTCCCGCCTTCTGCCCGCGTTCCAACCGGATCTCTTAGAACCACTCTATTGCCGCGAGAGGCCATGTACTCCGCAGCGCGGGTTTCGGAAGCGGACGGGTTCGCTGCGGAAACCCTGAGCGACCCAAGGTTTGGACCTGCGATGATGTCACAGTTGTGCACGAGAACGGGGCTCGTGCCGGCTTTTATGTAAAACGTGTGGAAGTCGGCGACGGTGAGGTCGTGGACGGTGGGGTGGCCCTGCCGGGCGGTGGCTGCGACGACGTCCAGGGGCTTGCCGTCGGGCATCTGGAGGCGGTCGGCGCTGGTGAGTTGGTCTGCGCGGACCCAGGTGTGGTGCTTGGCGTCCCAGAACAGGTGGTGTTCGGTGGCGAGGATGACGCCGGTGGCGTTGCCGCGCTTGCCGTCGGTGTCGACGGTGACCTGGACGAGGTTGACGTAGGCGAGACCTGAGTAGGCGGCGAGGACGACCTTGGCCGTGGTCTTGCCGGTGGCCGGGTCGGTGGCGAGGACCTTGTCGCCAGTCTTGATCTTCTCGATCGCCTTGTACGTGCCGTCGGCGAGCTTGACCTTGGTTCCGGCGACGAAACTGTTGCAGCCCCTGGGACCGCCCCCTGTCGACCGCGGGCCTTCCCCGCCTCGCGCGGCTCCCTTGGCCGTCGCGCCCCCGGCGGCTTCGGCGTCCTCCGCGGCGCCGCCCAGACGTCCGATGGCCGCCTTTGCCTTCCCCGCCGCTTTGCCCACCGCTGCTGTGACGGCTCTGCCCGCCGCCGTGGTGGCGAGCTTGCCTATGGCGGCGGCCGCCGCCTTGCCCACGGCGCCGCCCGCCGCTCCGATTACGGCTCCTACGGCCGCCGCCTTGAAGGCTCCGCCGGCGCTCCACTCGTCGCGTGGTGTGGAGACCAGGTAGCCCGCGAGGTTGCCGGCGGCTCCGCCGGCCGCGGCGCAGCCGATGCTGCCGGCGCCTGCCGTGGCCGCCTCGCAGCCGACGGTGACGACGACAGCGACCGTGACGTTGACGATGGTGGCCTTGTGCTGGTTCCAGAAGTTCCTGGCCTTGCAGCCGAAACTCCAGCGTCCACAGTGGGGCGGGTTGTACGGCGGGGGCGGGGGCGGTGTGGCCCGCTCCTGGGCGCCGCAGTCGACGCAGCCGCTGTTGTACTTCTTCCCCCAGTTGCAGGGGTTGTTCTTGTACCAGCCGCACTGGGCGCCACCGTCGAGCGTCAGGCCGGTGGGGTCGGAGGAGGTGACCGGGCTGTTGTCGGCGTAGGCGTAGCCGTTCCAGCTCTGGGGGTCGGAGTCGTCGAAGACGGGGTCGACGGAGATGAACCGGCCGGTCTCGGCGTCGTATTCGCGTGCGCCGAGGTGGGTGAGCGCGGTGCTGGTATCGATGGTCCCGCCGACGAAGCCCCTCTCCCCCGGCCAGTACGCCGGTGAGGGACCGCGCATCTGCCCGAACGGGGTGAATCGGCGGCGGGTGGTCGCCTGCGTGCCGGTGTCGTCGACCGAGGTGTCGGCGCTGCCGTGGTGGTCGGCTCCGAGCCAGGTCACTCCCTTGGTGGTGCGGGTCGCGATGGTCTGGCCGGCGTGGGCGTAGTAGCGGGTCGCGGTCTTGGCGCCGGTCTTGGTGTCGAGCCGGATCTCCATTCCCGCGACGTACAGGGTGGTGGAGGTGGGGTCGCGGCGGATGAGTCGGTCACCGCCCGCGTCGTAGACGAACGTGCTGACGCCCGAGGGGTCGGTCGACTTGGCGAGGTGGCCTTCGACGTCCCATTCGAGGGTGCGGCCGTCTCCGCGTTCGGTGGTGTTGCCGGCCTGGTCGTAGGCGTAAGTGTCGGTCTGGCCGTTCCGCGTGCCGCCCTGGAAGGAAACCGAGGTGAGGGTGTGCGGCTGGGGATTGCCGGCGCCGGCGTAGGTGAAGTTCTTGGTGACGTCGCCGGCCGGGTCGTGGTCGACTTCCTTGGTGCGGTTGCCCACGACGTCGTAGGAGAAGGACTGCCAGTACGGGGCGGGTCCGCCGACGATGGCCTGTGAGGGGTCGGCCGCGGCGCAGCCGTCGGTGGCGGTCCAGGCCTCGGTCAGGCGCTGCAGGTGGTCCTGCTTGAAGCACTGCACGTCGGCGGGTTGCCCGGAGGGCGTGTCGGCGATCTTGGTGATGTTGCCGGACGGGTCGTAGGTGTAGTTGGTGTCGGCGACCGAGATGGGGGCGGTCTCCCGCTCGTACAGGGACCGGGTGAGCCGGTTGGTGCCTTCCTCGTAGAAGTTGGTCTGCTTGACCCGCTTGCCGCCGGTGGACAGCGTCATGTCCAGGACCTGGCCGAGCTTGGAGTACGTCGTCGAGGTAACGTAGTCGGTCAGGCCGCGCGTCGTGGTCGGATTGCCCTGGTCGTCGTAGTCGTACAGCATCGTCTCGCCGAGCAGGCCTCCGGCGGCGGGGAGTACGGTGCGGTGGACGGTGCCGTCAGGGTTGTAGTCGGTGCTGGTCTTGTACGTGCCTTGCAGTCCGCCCTCGGCCGCGGGGATGACGGTCTGGGTGCCGGTGGGCCGGTAGGCCTGGTCGTAGCCGGTGACGGTGCTCGTGTAGGCGTCCAGCGTGCCCGTGGTCGCGTTCTTGACGTACCGCGTGGACGAGGCCGGCTGGCCGTTGACGACCGTTCCGTCGGCCAGCTTGTCGAACGTCCACTCCGCCAGCTTGGTGCCGCCGGCCGAGGTGCCCGCGTACTCGGCGGTCTTGCGGCCGAGCGCGTCGTAGGTGAAGAACAGGCTCTTGCCGCGGGCGTCGGTGGCGGTCTGCAGCCAGTCGGTCTTGTCGTCGTAGGTCAGCTTGGCGGTGCCCTTGTCAGGGTCGTCGAGCTGGACGAGGCGGCCGCGCAGGTCGTAGTGGTAGGCCCAGACGTTGCCCGCTGTGTCGGTGATCGTGGCAGGCTGCCCGGTGCGGGTGTAGGTGTACTTGGTGGCGTCGTACTCACCGGACGGGCCGTCGCCCTTGTACTGCCGGACCTCGGTGGTCTCGCCCTGCGCATTGACGATCTTGGTGACCGGTGTGGAGCCGACCGGCGGGTCGACGCTCGTGCGGTCGCCACCGTAGGTCGTGGTGGTGCGCCACTGCTCGGTGCCGCGCTTGCGGAAGATCTGCGCGGTCGGCCACTCCATGCCGTTGTAGACAGTGACGTTCTGCCCGGGCACGTCGTCGTCGCTGGCCGGGGTCCACAACGCGGTGCCCGGCGCGCCTTCGGTGTAGTAGCCCTGGTTGGTCTTGGCGACCAGGCCGCGCGTGTCGTAGAAGGTGTCGTCGACCACCCGGCCGCCGCCGGGGGCGGGTTGCTGGGTCTGCCGGGCCCGTAGCAGGCCGTCGTACAGCGCGTACCCGGTGGTGTAGTTGGTCCCGTCGTTGCGCAGCGTCGAGGTTGAGACCGCCGTCGGCCCGTCCGTGCGGATCTGGTAGCCGAACTTCATGTTCGGAAGCGACCCATACGTCGCCTTCGCGTGGCCGGGCAGCCACACCCCGGTCAACCGGCCGAGCGGGTCGTACGCCAGCTCGGCGCGCCGGCCGTTGGGGTCGGTCGTCGCCGTGGCCAGGCCCCAGGCCGGCTCGATCTCGGTCTTGCTGAGGTGGCCGAGCGCGTTGGTCTCCTGCTTGAGGGTGAGCGGACCGGTGGCCGGGGCGTAGGAGGTGGTGGTCTTGGTGCCCTGGGCGTCGGTCACCACCAGCGGCCGGCCGTACACGTCGAAGGTGGTGGTCCCGGCGGACACGTACTGCGGGCCGCCGTTCCACGAGCCGAGCTTCTCGGTCTTGGTGACATCGCCCTTGGACGGGGCGGCGCCGAACGCCTTGCCGTCGTAGTACTTGCGCACGTCGGAGACCACGTCGGCCGGACGGTCGGGCGTGGCGGTGCAGGCCTTGGTCACGGTCTCCACGCGCGAGGCGTAGGAGACCATCCACCGGGTGGCGTCCCGGACGTACGTGGTGCGGACGCACTGGTCGTCGTCCGGGGTGGACTCATCGCCGAGGTCGCTGACCTGGGTGGGCTGGCCGTCGCCGTTGTAGTCGGTGTCGGTCATGGTGCGCCGCCATCCGCCGGCGGCGAGCGCGGTGCGGGTGGCGACCTTTTCGGGCCGCACCATGTTTGCGGTGGTGGTGCCCCATGAGCGCACCCGCTTGCCGGTCTGCTTGACCCAGTAGCCGGTGATGGTCCCGGCCATCGCCGGTCCGCCGGGGCCGTCGTGGTGGATCTCCTCCCGGATCTGGCCCTGCAGCGCCTCCGCGTCGGTGACGGCCGTTCCCTCGGAGTCGGTGACCTTCGCGTCTCTGGTGCCGCCGCCGGACAGCTCGTCGCCGTCCATGCCGCGGAAGTAGGTGAACTCGGCCTGGGAGCGCTGCTCGGCGGGGTCGCCGTGCAGCACCCGCACCTTGCCGTAACCCCGCCACTGCGACCAGGTCTTGTACTTCTCCTTGGTCAGCCCGTCGTCGTCATCGTGATGCCACGCCCCGCCGCCGAGGTACTCGTAGGAGTCGACCACGTCGGGAGCTCCGCCGGTGCGGTCGATCTGCCGCACCTGGGTGACCACGTACTTGTGGAACCAGTCGATCTTGGGCGAGGTGGCGCCCTCAGGAGACCAGTACTGCGGGTAGCAGCGCCGGGTGTTCGAATCAGGCTGCGGGGTGTTGCCCGCCGTGCAGTCCTCGTCCGAGTAGGTCACCGACAGCGCGCCGCCGGTCTCGTTGTCGATCGCCGAGATGCGCCACTTGGTGAGCGGCGGCCGCCCCTCCAGCGCGTCCACCCGGTTGGGTTTCTGCACCCCGGCGAACCTGACGTCCGGCAGGGACGCCGACCCGCCGACCTTGCCGGTGTGCTGGATGCCCGCCAGCCACACCGTGGCGGCCGTGCCATCACCCGGGGCGCGCATCTCCTGGTTCAGCGTCCAGACGTCTACGTCCTTGTAGGTGCTGCCCGAGACCAGCACCTGCGTGGTCACCGACGCCAGCCGCTTGCGCGTCCAGAACGTCGGCGAGTAGATGTCGGTGCACTTCTCACCGGAATCGCATTTCTGGTCGTAGGGGACGTCCGGCCAGTACTTGGCGTTGTCCTTGGTGAACTTGCTCGCCGCGCAGTCGAAGGAGGAGGTGGCGATGCACCGCTCCTGGGCCTCGAAGGCGACGCGCGCGGGCGCCGAGGAGGAGAAGATCGCGTCGGAGCGCTGGCCGTAGTCGATGCGCTTGAGATAGCCGCCACGGGTGTACACGGTCGGCGTGCCGTTCGGCACCCCATCGGTCAGCGTGGTCACATCACGCCGGTAGTAGTTGGTCTCCGGGGTGTACCAGAAGGTGCTGACCGTGCCGTGCGGGTCCACGACGTAGTCAAGGTTCCACCGCCACGCCTGCTGGCACCAGGAGTCGGAGAACCCGCTGTCCTTGTGACACGGTTCCCCGGAGTCGTCGCCGAAGACCGGCACCGTCCAGGTCGACTGCGTCTCGGCCTTGCCGCTCGCCCAGCCGGGCAGGTGGTTGAGGCCGAAGTAGTACTGCGTGCCGTCCGGCGTGGTCACCCGCCAGTGCTCGCCGTCGTTGTCCCCGTTGTCGGCCCCGGTGAGCCTTTCGACCTTGGCGCCGTCGTCGTCGGCCGGCTGCCAGGTGCCCGTCGCGTCGTCCAGCACAAGCTCGGTGGCCTGGCCGTTCAGCGACATGGTGGCGTTGTGGTTGCCCCAGCACTGGTCGGCGCGCTTGGGCGTCACCCCGTCGTCCGCGCACTGCTTGTACTTGCGCTCGATGAAACCCGGCCAGTAGTCGAAGCCCTCCCCGATCCACGAGGCCTGGTTGTTGACCGCGACCGTACGGCCGTCGACACTGCCCGAGGAGTACCCGAACCCGATGTTCGGAGTCGGGCCCCCCGGGGTCGGCGGCAGCCGCAGCGGATAGGACCAGGAGAACGCCCCGCTCTGGTTGCTGACGCTCCACGTCGCCGAGGGGGAGAGCGAGGTCGCCTCGTAGCTGCCCGCAGACCCCGACGGCGCCGCCACGGCGGCCAGCGTCATCGGAGCCGCCGAGGCGAACTCGACGTCGGCGGCCAACCGCCCGGCCTTGACATCGTTGTGGGTCACTAGGGGCGTCCGGGTCTGGCACTCGGGCCGCTCCGGGGTCGTCGCCGCGCAGTCGGGCAGCCGGACCAGCCGCAGCCGCGACCCCCAGTCACCGCCAAAGGCGTACCGGAACCCCGAATAGTCCACCTCGACCGCCATACGCGCCGGGCCGGACGGGCTCGCCTGCGGCGTGAGCCGGAGCCCGAGGCCGTTGATGCCCGATGCCCCCGCCGCGCGCGCGTCCAGCGTCCGCACCTGGACGGCCGGTACGGCCGCGAGCGCGGTGCCGGCCGCTCCCTGCGCGACCGGGGCCTCGCCGTTCCCCGGCGTCGCCGACGTGGCCGGGGCCTCGCCGTCTCCCCGCGTCGCCGAAGTCGCCGGGCCCAGCCAGACCGGCAGCCGCCCCGCCCTGACCTTCGCCGCGTCTCCGGGCCCGATGGCGTCCCGCGTCGCGGCCGGGCCCGGAGATGTCGTGGTAGCCCCCGCCTGCGGGAGCTTGACCACCGCCGTTCCCGGCGCCGGCCAGGCCACCGGGGGCGCCCCCTTCAGGTCGTACTTCGCCCCCGGGTCCGCGAGGGGCGCCCGTGCCGTCACGGCATGGCCGGGTACGGGTTTCTGCTGCTGCGCCTTGTGCCATCCGGGATCGTCGGTCGCCTGGGCGGCCACCGGGCTGAGCAGCGTGGTGGGCACCACGACGGCCAGCAGTCCGGCGACCATGGCCAGGCCTCGCCAAGAACCGAGCACGGCTTTCCTCCGAGGGGGGTGGTGATGCGTCAACGAACGTCGGTCGAGAGGTCTAGCCGTCTATGGGGAGGCCCATGGCGAGGTTGACCACCTGGCGGTCGGTCAGGGCGCCGGCGTAGGTGCGGACGTCGTCCACGTCTCCCGCGAAGTAGTCGGTGAAGGCGCCCTTGTACTTGACCCTGCCGATCTCCAGGCCGCCGCTCGCGTGCCAGCCGGTCGAGGGCCGTTGGTCGGCGAGCTGGCCGTTGACGTAGAGCCGGATCTGCCTGGCGACCTCGTCGTACACCCCGGCCACGTGGGTCCAGGTGTTGATCGCCGAGCAGTCGATCGGGTCGGCGGATTTCGCCACCGTCATCGTCTCGGAGTCGGTGTCGTCACTGGCGGTGGAGAACCCCCAGCGGGACACCTTGACCCCGTTCTCGGTGTAGATCCGGTAGCTGAGGTAGAAGCCGCTGTTCCTGGTGCCGTCCTGGCCGAGGATGGTCATCACCCGGGCGGGCAGCGCGCAGGTGTCGTCGCCCGCCAGGCGCACCCGGGCCGCCACGGCGTAGCTGTGGTCGGTGCGGACGGGGGCCGCCGCGGTCGAGGCGTAGGCCGTGGTGCCGTTGAGGCTGAGCACGCCCGCGCCGTCGAAGCCGTCGTCGGACCAGCCCGCGCCGCCGTTGAGCGTCGCGGTCCTGCCATACCCGGAGGAGTCGGCGGCGGTGGTGCCCGTCCCCTCGTCCAGCTTCCACAGGCCCAGCTCGGCCGGGGGCTGCTTGGCCATCGCGGCGATCTCGTTGCCCAGCGCCGGGTCGTTCACCGTGCGCGGGTCATCCGACAGGATCCGGTCCCACACCTTCACGTCGTCGAGGTCGCCGGCGAAGTTCTCGTAGAAGGCGCTGTGCCACTTGACCCGCCCGAGCTGCAGGGGGCCGGTCGCGTCCCATGGCGTGTACGGGTAGGCGGCGGGGGCCGACTGGAGCCTGCCGTTGACGTACAGCCGGAGCTGCTTGCCGGGGGCGTCGTACACGCCGGTCAGGTGGGTCCACACGTTGAGCTGCGGCTCGCTGTCACCCAGCGCCCGGATGATGGTGTCGGAGTCGGTGTCGGCGTCGTACTTGTTGAAGATCCATCGCTTGTAACTGGAGGAGTAGTAGAGGCTGAAGCCCGAGCCGTGCGTGCCCGACTGGCTCACCACCGTGGCGTTCTTGGAACCGTCGCTCAGCCGGGCCCAGGCCGAGACCGTCAGGCCCCGGTCGGTGTGCACCACCGGGCCGGCCGTGCTCCCGTACCCGGACGTCCCGTCGACGCGGACCGCGCCGCCCACGCGGCCACCGGTCCATCCGGTGCCCCCGGCCAGCGTCACCGGATGGGGCGTCGCCGCCGAGTCGGCCGCCGTCGTGCCCGCGGTCTCGTCCAGACGCCACTGCCCGACCGGGTCGGCGCCCGCCTTGACGTAGAAGCTGTACACGGCGGGCGTCTTGCCGACGTTGCCCGCCTTGTCGACGGCGAAGACGTACAGGGTGTTGAGCCAGTCGTGACGGGGCGCGATCGGCAGGACGGCCGCGGTCTGCCCGGCGGGGATCGTGACCTGCGTCGCGGGAGTGGCCAGGGCCGGGTCCTCCAGCGCGAACCTGAACGCGGTCACGTCGGTCTCGCCGTCGCCGGGGGCGAAGGTGAACGTGCCCGCTCGCCCCACGCCGCCCTGCCAGTCGTCGGGCGTGCCGGCCGGATAGTCGGTGGAGGCGACCTTCGGCAGCGTGGCGGGGTCCACGGTGTCCACGGTGAACTCACACCACTTGCTCCACGCGCTGGAGTCGGTGCCGTCGTAGGCCTTCACCTTGTAGGAGTAGCTCTGGCCGTCGACCAGGTTGGACAGTGTGATCGAGTGGTCGGTCGCCGTGGTGGTGTACTTGTAGGCGGTCTTGCCCCCGCCGGGCAGCGTGGAGGTGACGTCCTCCCAGGCGCCGGTGGCGGTGTTGTAGTGGTTCATGACGAACTCGGCCCGCACGCCGTCGTTGGCCTTGTCCGGGTCGTAGATCTTCGCCTTGAGCTGGAGCGGGCTCTGCGCGTCGCCGGCGTTGACCGAGGGCCTGCCCGTCCCCGTGACGCAGGGCGTTCCTGGGTAGGTGCCGACGCCCGAGGGCGCCGACGGCGGGGTGTTGTAGTCGACGACCAGCTTCGGCGCGCTGCTGAACCCCTTCCACCCCCAGGTGCTGCTGCCGGTGTCGTCGTAGTCCTTGAGCCCGAACGTCGTGTTCGACCAGCCGCCCTTGGCCGCCTTGACGATCGCGCCGGTCACGTCGAACTCGATGCCCTTGTCCGGGCACGAGGAGCTGTAGCCGGCGTCGGAGGCGACGCTGTCCAGGTGGTCGATCCAGGACGGCTGATGGCTCCAGTTCGTCGAGCCGGAGATCCCTCCGGTGAGCCACAACTCGACGTTCTGCGGGCTGGAGGTACACCCCCACGACTTGACCTGGGTGATGCGGAACGTCGCCTTCAGGATGTGCTTGCCGTTGACGTTGTCGGAGTCCATCCGGAAGAACGACCGCTTGATCCCGCTGCCGTAGTTACCGGCCTCCGGCATGTGGCTGGAGTTCCAGTACTCCTGGCTCGCGAACGCCCGGTCCACGTACGTCCACGCCTGCTTGGACCCCGACCACTGCGGGTCGATGTACACCGGGTAGGTGGTCCCCGAGCCGGTGAGCAACCCGGCATCCGGGGTCAGCACGACCTCGCCCGGCGTGGCCTCCACGCCCATCACCGCCTGCCGGCCGTCGACCTTCGGCTGCGCGGCCAGCGGACGGGCCAACAGGGTGCCCGAGGAGTCCCACATGCGCGGCGCCGGGGAGTGGAACACCGTCGCCCCGCCGTCGGTGACCGCGCTCAGCCCGCCGGTCTCCGTCCTGCGCACCGACACCCCGGTGCCACGCGTGCCGAACCGGATCTTCGCCAGCGCCGGGTTCGCCGCGGCCTCCCTCGTCTTCACCACCAGGACCTCGGAGTAGCCGAGCACCGAGGCGGTGACCTTCAGGTCCACCCCGGGCAGCACCGAGCCGTAGGTGGCGGTGTCCTTGTCCAGCACCGGCTTCGGCAGCGTGCCTGGCCAGGTCATCGCCACCGAGCGGCCGTCCTGGCCGATGGTCGCCAGCGGGGCCGTCCCGCCGCCGGAGAACGCCAGGTCGAGCGGTGTGGCGACCGGCCGCACGGTCCCATCGGGGGCGAAGGCCAAGGTCGTGTCGACGTCGGCCCAGCCGGTGCCCCGCCGTACCCGCTCGGGCAGCGCCGCCATCTCGGAGGTGAAGCCGCCGTCGGGGTTGGCGAACACCTGCCGGGTCTCGGTACGCAGCGACAGCACCTCAACCCGGTGCCCCGAGGTACGGGCCTGACGCGCGGCGGTCTGCTCGGTCCACGCCGGCGGGTCGGCCGTTGCCGCCGCCGCAGGGGTCGCGGTCCCGATGGCACCGCCGGCGGTGAACGAACCGGCCAACAGTGACATGACCACGGCGAGGACCACTCCACGGGGGGAACGGCGGCGCATCGAGCCTCCAGAGAACCTGTGTGATCCGCGTTTCACGGAGTGCTCATCGGTTCCGCCGGGCCCCGAGGACGGATGCGGGCCCAGGGCATCCACGCCACATCGCCGGTAGTGCCGGTGAGCGAAAATCGACCACCATTGTCAGCGCGGGTCACCCAGGCGGCATAAATGCTTGCATCTCAGTGCAAATCCCTAGGTCACGGGCGTACGACCATGCATAGAACCGGCACGGTACCGAGCACCGGGCCTTATGTCATGAGGTCCCCACACCGCGATTCCCGCGCCTCGGCCGGGGTCACCGCCGTCGCGGGTCAGGGACGCGGGAAGTTCCTGACCCACGTCCGGCTCCAGCCGCGACGACGCGGAGACACGGTCCTCAGGAGAGGAGGGAGGCGGCGTGGCGGCCGGCGGCGGCTGAGGCCAGGAAGCCCGCCAGGTCTTCGGTCAGGCCGCGGCCCATTGTCGACAGCTTCACGGGGCTCTGCCCGAGCATCTCTTCCAGGCCGTCCACCGGCACGCTGACCAGCTCGTGGCGCGCGGCGAGCTCGGCGGCCTGCGCCGTCACGCGCCGGCCGAACGCGCCGGGCAGCTCGGGGACCACCACCTGGGCGGGCGCGAGCGCCACGCGGCCGTAGGCGGTCAGCGAGTGGTGGGAGACCCCGATGTGGCGCTCGCGGAGATCGCCCTCGCTGACCCTGAGCGCCCCCACCGGCCGGCCGCCGAGCACCGCCGCGGCATTGAGGGCCTCGCCCGCCGACACCCCGGAGAAGCCCCAGCGCGTGCCGGTGCCGAGGTTGCCCGGGCCCTGGGTCACGATCGCGACGTCGGCCGAGAGCACGTGCCGGGCCGCCAGGAGCCCCGTATGAACGGTGACCGCCTCCACGTCGCCCCCGAAGGACTGCCCGGTCGTGACGACCCCGCACAGCCAGCCGATCTCGCGCAGCCGCGCGGCGGACATGGAGAACCAGCCCGGCAGCGCCCCGCCGTCGAGCATGACGTAGGCGACCCTCGGCGCCGCGGAGGGGCGCGAGCCGTACAGGCCGCACAGGATCGCGGGAAGGGCCGAGTGGAGGTCGGCGACGATCACCGGCATGCCCTCGATCGAGTCGGCGTCGCGCAGCGTCTCGTGGTAGGGGGAGTCCTGCTCGTCGGCGCCCAGCACGGTGGCCTGCAGGGGCGTGTATCGTGCCTTGACCAGGTGCCCCGGTCCTTCGGGATCTTCGGGATCTTCGGGCAAACGGTCCGGCACGGCCACTACCATGGCGTAACCTCCCGTACCGAGGCCCATGGCGAGCGCGGTCGTGTTCAGCAGCACCGTGTCGCCGGGTTCGGGACGTCCTACCAGCGGGGGGTAGGCCAGCGCCCGGCACTCCCCCTCAGGGAGGGTCACGTCCAGTTCCACCGCGCCCGGCCACTCGCGCCGGACCGAAAGCACCTCGCCCTTGCGCCATCTGATCACGGGGCAAGGGTAGCGTCACCTGAGAAGGGAGGCCCGATGTCCCGCCGGAAGACCGAGCGGCTGCTGAACCTGGTCATCTGCCTGCTGGCCACGCGCCGCCCGCTCAGCGCGGAGCAGATCCGGCACGCCGTGCCGGGCTACGACGCCGGCAACGACGAGGCCTTCCAGCGCATGTTCGAGCGCGACAAGAACGAGCTGCGCGAGATCGGCATCCCGGTGGAGGTCCATCGCGACCCCTGGGACGACGAGCCCGGCTACCGCATCATGCGGCAGGCCTACGAGCTGCCCGAGATCACGCTGGAGGCCGACGAGGCCGCCGTGCTCGGCCTGGCCGCCCAGGTGTGGCAGCGGGCCAACCTCGCCGAGGCGGCGAGCGGCGCGCTGCTCAAGCTGCGCGCCGCCGGGGTGCAGACCGACGAGGCCGCCGCCGGGCCGCTGGAGCTGCGGGTGGACACCCGTGACCCCGCCTTCCCCGCCCTGTGGGAGGCGGTGCGCGACCGCAGGGTCGTCCGGTTCGACTACCGCGCCGCCGGCAGCGAGGTCCTGCTGACCCGCACGGTGGAGCCGTGGGGCGTGGTCAGCCGGCGTGGCCGCTGGTACGTCGTCGGCCACGACCGCGAGCGCGACGCCCCCCGGGTCTTCCGCCTCAGCCGCATCAGCGGGTCCGTCGTGCCCGTCGGGCGTGCGGGGGCGGTGAGCGTGCCCGAGGGGGTCGACATCCGCTCGATGGTCGGCCACCGCGACAGCCTGCTACCCGAGCGGGCCGCCACCGTCCGCGTCCGCGAGGGCACCTGCCAGTGGCTCCGCCAGGTCGGTGCCGTGAGCCCGGGCGAGGACGGGTGGGACATCGTCACGCTGGACTTCGCCGACCCCGAGTGGCTCGCCGGGTCGATCGTCGCGTTCGCGGCCGACGCCGAGGTGCTCGACCCGCCGGACGTCCGCGACGCGGTCATCCGCCGACTGAAGGGAGCGCTGGCGTGAGCACAGCCGACCGGTTGCCCCGGCTCCTCGCGCTGGTGCCCTACCTCATGTCCCACCCCGGGGCGCAGGTGCCAGAGGTGGCCAAGCTGTTCGGGCTCACCGAGAAGCAGCTCGTCGACGACCTGCAGCTGGTGTGGATGTGCGGCTTGCCCGGCCACACCCCCGGCGACCTCATCGACGTCTCCTGGGACGGCGGCGAGATCCTCATCGACAACGCCGAGACCATCGCCCGCCCGCTCCGCCTCGGCATCGACGAGGCGAGCGCGCTGCTGGTCGCGCTGCGCATGCTGGCCGAGCTTCCCGAGTTCGAACAGGGCGACGTGCTGGCCCGGGTGATCGCCAAGCTGGAGGGCGCGGCGGGCGAGGGCGCCGCGGCGGTCAGCAGCCAGGTGGCCTTCGAGCTGGACGCCGCCCCCGACGCCATGGCCACGGTCAGGGCCGCGCTGCGCGCCGGGCGCCGGCTGTCCCTGCGCTACTACGTCCCGGGGCGCGACGAGATCACTCCGCGCGAGGTCGACCCCACACGGCTGGTGATGGCCGACGGCCGCTCCTACCTGGAGGGCTGGTGCTACCGCGCCGACGGCATGCGGCTGTTCCGGCTCGACCGCATGGTCGGCGTCGACATGCTCGACGTGGCCGCCGACCCGCCCGCCGGGGCCGAGCCGATCGACGTCGCCGACGGGGTGTTCCGTCCCTCGCCCACCGACGAGCTGGTGGAGCTGGAGCTGACCCCCGCCGGTCGCTGGGTCGCCGAGTACTACCCGTGCGAGGAGGTCACCGAGCTGGGGGAGGGGCGCCTGCGCGTCACCCTCCGCGCCCGCGACCAGGGCTGGCTCGTACGGCTGGCGCTGCGCCTCGGCGACGGCGGGCGGGTGGTCTCGCCGGTGTCACTGATCGACCGGGTGCGCGAGGAGGCCTCCGCGGCGCTCTCCCGGTACGAGTCGGTCTCCTGATCCTCGCGAGGACCTCCTCCGGGGTAGGTCGTCACGACCTGCCTTCGATAGAGTTCCAGGCCATGATCTGGATCTACGTGGCGGTGGGCGTGGGTGTCGCCGGGCTGGTGCCGCTGGTGGTGCTGGGGGCCCGTGTGCTGGTGGCCATGCGTGGGCTGGCACGTGAAATCGACAGGGCCACTACCCGTCTGGAGCCCGTCCAGGGGCGGCTCAGCGCGGCGATCGGCGCATCGGGCGGGCGGGAGGGGTGAACGAAGTGGTGGCGGCAGCGTACGATCGAGCTTGAGATTGCACGTCGCTCGGCGTAAGGATGTGTCATGCCTTCACTTGGTCCCATGGAATGGATCCTCATTCTCCTGGTCCTCGTCCTGCTCTTCGGTGCCAAGAAGCTTCCGGACACCGCTAAGGCGCTGGGCCAGTCGCTGCGGCTCTTCAAGAAGGAGACCACCAAGCTCCACGAAGAGGACGAGGTCAGGGCCGCCCAGTCCGCCACCGCCACCCCTCAGCCGGCCCCCGCTCCGCAGCAGTCCCTCCCGCCGGTGACGCCCTCGGTCGAAGACCGGCTGCGCGTCCTCGAGGAGGAGAACGCCCGGCTGCGCAACGCCCAGGCCGCGGCCGCTCCCAAGGATCAGGGCTCCGTCTGACGCGAGCCGCTGACCTGACCGCCCCCCTCAGACCAGGACTAGATCAGGACCTCGGATGGCATTGCTGAAACGGTCAAGCCCGGCGGGCGACGGCGCGGCCGCCTCCGACGTGGACGGCCGCATGTCGCTCATGGATCATCTCCGTGAGCTGCGGAACCGCCTGATCAAGGCCATCCTCGGCCTGACCCTGGGCACAGCGGTCGGTTTCATCTTCTTCGACCGGCTCTGGGTCTTCATGACCGGGCCCTACTGCCGGCTGCCCGCCGCCCACAAGCTCAAGGACGGCGCGTGCACCCTGGTCGTGCAGGGGGTGTTCGAGGGCTTCATGGTGAACCTCCAGGTCGCCCTCATGTTCGGCGCGATCGTCTCCGCGCCGATCTGGCTCTACCAGATCTGGGCGTTCGTCACCCCTGGCCTCTATCGCAACGAGCGGCGCTACTCGCTGTCGTTCCTCGCGATCTCGGTCCCGCTCTTCGCCGCGGGTGCCGCGCTGGCCTACCTCACGATGGACAAGGGCCTGTCGCTGCTGCTCGGCTTCGCCCCCGGCAACGTCATCCCGCTGATCAGCATGGACCAGTACGTCGGGTTCATGATGGCCATGCTGGTGATCTTCGGGCTGTCGTTCGAGATCCCGCTGCTGCTGGTGTTCCTCAACCTGATCGGCATCCTGCCGTTCCGCCTGGTCAGCAAGCACCAGCGCATGGTCATCTTCCTGATGTTCGTGTTCGCGGCCGTGGCCACGCCGAGCCAGGATCCCATCACCATGCTGGCGCTGGCGCTGCCGATGGTCGGCATGTTCCTGATCGCCGAAGTCATCATGTACTTCCACGACCGCAAGAAGGACGAGCTGGAAGCGCAGCACCAAAGGGAGATCGAGGAGGAGCTGGACGGCCCCGCCGCCCGCACTTCCGAGTAGTCCCAGCGCTTTACCCCTGGATTAGTGGGGTGTGTCCGGATAGGTTCCGGCTGTGGCTGGTGAGCTAGTAGTCCTCGTGAACCCCGCGGCCCGTGGCGGCCGTACCCTCCGGCTGCTCGACCCCGTCGTGCGCCGCCTCCGCTCCGGTGACCGCCCCGTCTCGGTGATCGTGGGGACCTCCGCCGAGGACGCGCTCGAACGCGCGTGCACGGCCGTCGCGGAAGGGCCGGAGGCCCTGGTCGCCTTCGGCGGCGACGGTCTGGTGCACCTGGCGGTCCAGGCGGTCGCCGGCACCGACGTCCCCCTCGGGATCATCCCCGCAGGGACGGGGAACGACATCGCCGACGCCCTGGGCATCCCCAAGCGGGACCCGCTCGCCGCCGCCGGCATCGTGGCCGAGGGCAAGACCCGGGTGGTGGACGCCGCCCGGATCGGTGAGGACGAGTGGTTCGCGGGGGTGGTGGCCTGCGGCTTCGACTCCAAGGTCAACGAGCGGGCCAACCAGTTGGCGGGTCCGCCGGGGACGGCGAAGTACCTCCTGGCGATGGTGCGGGAGCTGCGCTCCTTCGTCCCCGTCCCCTTCACGATCACTGTGGACGGCGAGGTGGTCGAGCAGGAGGCCATGATGGTGGCCGTGGGCAACACCGGCTCCTACGGCGGCGGCATGCGAATCTGCCCGGACGCCGTGCCGGACGACGGCCTGCTCGACGTGCTGACGGTCGGCAGGATCCCCAAGGGGGCCTTCCTGCGGACCTTCCCCCGCGTCTACCGGGGGACGCATCTCGGCCACCCCGCCGTGACCTCGCGCCGGGCCCGCACGGTCACCCTGGACGCTCCCGGCATCGTCGCCTACGCCGACGGGGAGCGCATAGGCCCCCTGCCGCTGACGTGCACCGTCGAGCCCGGCGCCCTGCGCGTCCTCGTCCCCGCGGCGAGCTGAGCGGTACCACGTTCAGGTCCACCCCGGCCGTACCTCATCGTAGCATCCAAGATCGCGTGCCGAAGGAGCCGCACGAGGTGGCGGCGACCGAGGCCCCGAAGCCGAGCGCTTCGGCGAAGGCGTCCTCGGTCAGCTCGGCCCCCCTGGCCGCCGTCGCGGACAGGGCGAAGGCGAGCGCGCCGTGGAACACGTCTCCGGCGCCGAGGGTGTCCACCGGGTCGACGGCGGGGACCGGAAGGAGACGGACCTCGCCCGGCCCCTGCCACAAGATCGGGCCGGGACCCCGGGTCACCGCGGCCCAGGGCACTCCTGACGCCCGCAGATGGGCGAGGGTCGCCTCGGGCGTCCGCGGGCCGGGTGGATGGAAGTCGGCGGACACGACGGCGACATCGATGTGCGGAAGCAGTTCGGCCGTGCCCGGTTTCCAGCTCCCGCCGTCCAGGATCGTGAGGCGGCCCAGATCGCGGGCGAGGCGGGCCGTGGCCTGCGCCACCCTCGCGTGGTGGCCGTCGACGAGCACCGCCTGGCTCTCCGAGATGAGCCCGGAAAGATCCGGAGGCGGTCGAAGGTCACGGCGGGCGGAGTTGACGGACACCACCGCCCGGTCCCCGGTCTCCCTGGTCACCATGATCGTCGACATGGTGGGGGCGTCACGGGCGCCGGGCGTGAGATCGACGAGACGTACGGCGCGGTCCTCCAGGTCGGCCATGATCCCGGCGGCCAGCGGATGCGCGCCGACGGCGCTGAGCAGCGTCGCGGCGCCGCCGAGAAAGGAGAACGTGACCGCCGCGTTCGTCGCGGGCCCACCCGCGGAGATCGCCTGTTCGAGGGCGGTGACCTTCTCGTTCGCGTGCGGCATGCGCTCGACCGACTGGATGAGATCCAAGGTGGACAACCCGACGAACAGCACACCGGACGCCATGCTCACCGGCGTCCATGCGTGGGACCGAGGCTTGGATGGCCGGGGGACACCGGACTGTCCGAGGGGGCCGAGTCCGGCCCGACGCGGAGCTCAGTACCGCTTCCCGGATCACTTCCCTGGCCCATGGACTCATTTCACCGCGACAGGGGTGGGTAAATCCAGCCGGATCACCCGGGCCTGCAGTGGATTCCAAGAGATCGACAAGCTTCCCCGGCCACGCTGGTCTCAAATGATCAACGACGAACGGAGAACGGGGATGTACCGGCTGATCACCCGCTTACTCACCCGCGTGTCGCTCGGCGGCGCGCTGGTCGCGGGATCGCTGCTGACGGGGAGCCCCTCGCACGCGGACACCGCGCCGATGGTCCGGGTCGTGCTGGAGAGCTTCATGGCCTACGACCTGGAGGAGAGCGGTCACGACGAGATCTTCGTGATGGCCCAGCGCGGAAACAAGGCTCAGAGGCTCTTTCCGCAGTCGGATTCCTACCTGTCGGTCGCCAAGAACGACTGCGTCTCCATCAACGGGGGCTACTGCCCCGTGGGCAGCCGCCTGAGGAGCTTCCGCGCGGTGAACACGCCGTCCTACCCGGCCGACGGCCAGCTCCTGATGGTGGTCCTCTGGGACGACGACCTCTCGGGCGACGACGCGCTGGTCAACGTGCCGCTCTGGCCGCAGCCGATCAGCCAGAACGAGCACCACCGGGAGGAGGCCGACATCAACGGCTACCACTACGTGATCGAGTTCCGGCTCGAACCGGCCTGGGCCTGAGGGAGGGCAGCATGAGCACGTTCCTGTCGAGAATCACCGCCACGGCCGCCGCGCTGACGCTCGCCGCGGTCCTGGCGCCGCCCGCCCACGCCGCCTCGCCGGAACCGGTACCGGTACCGGACGCGGGATCCCAGAAGATCATTTCAGAGAACTCCGGCCTCGCCCCCGGGCCGCTCAAGCTGGTGCTCGGCTCGCTCCAGGCGTATGACCTGGAGGAGAGCGGCCAGGACGAGGTCCGCATCGAGGTCAAGGCCGACGGCGGCGAGTGGTACAAGATGTGGCCGACCAACGGCACCGAGGCCAATACCAAGGTCAATACCTGCTGGGTCCTGACGAGCACCGCCGCGGGCTGTTCCCCGGGATCGGCCCAGCCCTCCGCAGGGCCGTACGTCCACCTGACCCTCGCCCCCGGCGCCCGCTTCACGATCGAGGTGTGGGAGGACGACGTCATCGGCGATGACCTGCTGCTGAGCATCCCTGTAACCGTCATGGGCGGGACGCAGATCATCGACGCCTCGTCCACCCCCGGCAAGGGGTTCAGATACCGCCTGGTAGCCCGCATCGAGTGACGTCTCCGGCGGGCTCCACGTGGTGGGGACCGCCGTCACTCGCGACCTTTCCGTCAAGCTGCCTTGACGTCAAGACGGCTTGACGGAATACTCGGGCCATGTCCACTCCCGATGAGCTTGAACGCCGGTTCACGCTGCTGACCGCGGCCGCGCGCTATGACGCGCTTCGTGCCCGTGACGCCCTGGCGTCCCCGGCAGATGAGAACGACCCCGAGCTCACGCCGCCTGACCCCGGCGCGGAGCCCCTGGCGCGCGGTGAGACGCTGGAGCTTCTCGCGCTGGGCGAGGTGATCGCGCGAAAGGCGGGCTACGGACGTCAGCTCTCCGTGCGCTCCGCCCGCCGGGCCGGCGCTTCGTGGTCGCAGATCGGCGCCGCGCTGGGGACCAGCAAGCAGGCCGCGTGGGAGGCCCACAGCCGATGGATCGACGAGCAGTCCAAGGAGCCCCGGCGCGACGGCCACTGGGGCTGGGACGAGAACGACATGGCGGCCGCACGCAGGCTCGTAGGCGACCCCGGCAGCGAGGACACGGAATGAGCGACACCGCCGTCCATCCCTTCCTCCTCGACGCGAATGGGAACGTGCCGGGTCACGAGATGGACATGCCGCACTGACGCCGTCTCTCCGCGCGCTCCGCCCGATCCAGACCGAGCGGCCGACAGGACCGGAATTCGGTTATCGGTAGGCTGAAGTGCATGACGACGCCTGCGGAACGCTATGCCGCCTTCCGTGAAAAGCATGCAGCCAGCGGGCCGGCGCTCACCTCCTTCCGCGGCCTGTACGACTTCGAGCTGGACGAGTTCCAGCTGGACGCCTGCCGCGCGCTGGAGGCGGGTGACGGCGTGCTGGTGGCGGCCCCCACCGGCTCAGGCAAGACGGTCGTGGGCGAGTTCGCCGTCCACCTGGCCCTTGCGCAGGGCAGCAAGTGCTTCTACACCACGCCGATCAAGGCCCTGTCCAACCAGAAGTACAACGACCTCGTACGCCGCTACGGGGCCAAGAACGTCGGGCTGCTCACCGGCGACAACAGCGTCAACGGCGACGCGCCGATCGTGGTCATGACCACCGAGGTGCTGCGCAACATGCTGTACGCCGGCTCAACGACGCTCGCCGGGCTGAGCCACGTGGTCATGGACGAGGTGCACTACCTCGCCGACCGCTTCCGCGGCGCCGTTTGGGAAGAGGTCATCATCCACCTCCCCGAGTCCGTGCGGGTGGTCGCCCTGTCGGCGACCGTCAGCAACGCAGAGGAGTTCGGCGAGTGGCTTGGCGAGGTGCGCGGCGACACCACGGTGATCGTCGACGAGCACAGGCCGGTGCCCCTCTGGCAGCACATGCTGGTCGGCGACAAGCTGTACGACCTGTTCGTCGACGAGGACAACCGGCCCCGCATCAACCCGGGCCTCATGCGCATCTCCCGCGACGAGCAGCGCCTGGCCCAGGCGCGCGGCAGGCGCGGCTACTCGAGGCCGCGCCGCTCGGCCAACTCCGTCAGCCGCTCCGACGCCATCGAGAAGCTGGACTCCGAGGGCCTGCTGCCCGCGATCACGTTCATCTTCTCGCGGGCCGGCTGCGACGCGGCCGTTCTGCAGTGCCTGCACGCGGGCATCCGGCTCACCACCGACAGCGAGCGCCACGAGATCCGCCAGATCGTCGACGAGCGCACTTCCCACCTGCCCGACGAGGACCTCTCGGTGCTCGGCTACCTGGAGTGGCGCGACTGCCTGGAGCGGGGCCTCGCCGCCCACCACGCCGGCATGCTCCCGGCCTTCAAGGAGGTGGTCGAGGAGCTGTTCACCCGTGGCCTGGTCAAGGCCGTGTTCGCCACCGAGACCCTGGCGCTGGGCATCAACATGCCCGCGAGGTCCGTCGTCATCGAGAAGCTCGACAAGTGGAACGGCGAGACCCACGCCGACCTGACCCCGGGGGAGTACACCCAGCTCACCGGGCGCGCCGGGCGGCGCGGCATCGACGTCGAGGGCCACGCCGTGGTCGCCTGGCAGCCCGGCATGGACCCGGTCGCGGTGGCCGGGCTGGCGAGCACCCGCACCTACCCGCTCCGCTCCAGCTTCCGCCCCTCGTACAACATGGCCGTCAACCTGGTCGGCCAGGTGGGCAGGGAGCGCGCCCGCACGCTGCTGGAGGCCTCGTTCGCCCAGTTCCAGGCCGATCGGGCGGTCGTCGGCATCGCCAAGCAGGTACGGCGGGCCGAGGAGGCGCTCGACGGCTACTCCGAGGCGATGACCTGCCACCTCGGGGACTTCCAGGAATACGCCCGGATGCGCAGGGACCTGTCCGACAAGGAGGCCGACCTCTCGCGCCAGCGCGGTACGGCCCGGCGGGCGCAGGCCGTGCGCTCCCTGGAGGCGCTGAAGCCCGGTGACGTGATCCGCGTCCCCGGCGGCAGGCGCGCGGGCCTGGCGGTCATCCTCGACCCCGGGCTCACCATGCGCACCGAGGGCCCCTCACCGCTGGTGCTGACCATCGGCAAGCAGGTCAAGCGCCTGTCGGCGGCCGACTTCCCCGTGCCGGTCGAGCCGGTCGAGCACCTGCGCATCCCGAAGGGGTTCAACCCCCGTGCGCCCAAGGACCGTGCCAACCTCGTCGCCACCCTGCATGCCAAGATCGGCGACCGGGACTTCGGCCGCCCCGTCCGGGCCCGGGACCACGACGCCGACAGCATGCTGGCCAGGGACGCCACTCCCGGCACCCCCGAGTGGGAGATCGCCGAGCTGCGCCGCCGGTTGCGCGCCCACCCCTGCCACGGCTGCGACCAGCGCGAGGACCACGCCCGCTGGGCCGAGCGCTACTACAAGCTGCTCCGCGAGACCGAAAGCCTGCGGCGGCGGGTCGAGAGCAGGTCCCACGTGATCGCGCGCACCTTCGACCGGGTCTGCGGGGTCCTCGACCAGCTCGGATACCTGGAGGAGGAGGCCGTCACCCCCGAGGGCCGCCGGCTCGCGCAGCTCTACACCGAGCTCGACCTGCTCACCGCCGAGTGCCTGCGTGCCGGCATCTGGGAGGAGCTCGATCCGGCCGAGCTGGCCGCGTGCGTGTCGTCCCTGGTGTTCGAGTCCCGGCAGGCTGACGACGCGCGGCAGCCGAAGATCCCGGCGGGCGGCGCCAAGGAGGCGCTGGCCTCGACGGTACGCATCTTCGCCGAGCTGGAGGACATCGAGCGCGACCACGGGCTGTCGTTCATCAGGGAGCCCGACTTCGGGTTCGCCTGGGCCGCTTTCCGCTGGGCCAAGGGCCACAGCCTCGACGCGGTACTCACCGACGGCGACCTCGCCGCGGGCGACTTCGTGCGCTGGGTCAAGCAGCTGCTCGACCTGCTCGACCAGGTCGGCAAGGCGGCGCCCCCCGGCAGCAAGGTCAAGCAGAACGCCGCCAAGGCCATCGAGGCCCTCCGCCGCGGCGTCGTGGCCTACTCCTCGGTGGCCTGACCTGCCCCGCCGCGCCCCTCCGCGCGCAACGCGGGAGGGGCGCGGGGTCAGGCGAGGGTGAACCGCACCTCTCGCGTGAGGAGGTCGGCCCGGGTCAGCCGCACCTGCACCCTCGCGCCGAGGGGCAGCCCCTCGCCGTCGCAGCGGGCGACCACGGCGGGGTCGGCCACCTGCACCACCCCGCCCGCCTTGCCGTCCTCGGCGTCCACCACGACGGCGTCGAAGGTCTGCCCGACGCGGTCGCGCAGCACGAACGCCTCCACCAGGTCGACGCAGGCGCGTTCGACGGCGGCGGCGCGGCGTCCGGTGCCCGCCATGAGCGCGGGAAGCCCTTCGAGGGCCTCCTGCACCGGCTCGGGCACCGGCACGCCCTCGGCCACGGCCAGGCACACCTCGGTGCCGTAGCGGTCGACCAGGCGACGAAGCGGGGCGGTCACGTGGGCGTACGGCGCGGCGACGGCGGCGTGGGTGGCGTCCCTCGGCGGCTCGCCGTTGAACGCGGTGTACCCGGCGCCGCGCAGCAGCACCGTCGACTCCTTGAGGAACGCCGCGTTGCCGGGGATCTTGGGGTCGAGGCTCCGCACGACCTCGCCGAAGGCGGCGCCCTCCGGCCAGGGCACGCCGAGCGCCGCGGCGATCCTGCGGACGCGCGCGACGGTGTCCTGCGGGGCGGGCGGCAGCGTGCGCAGCACGCCCATCTCCGCGTCGAGCATCATCGCGGCGGCGGCCATGCCGGTCATGAGGGAGATCTGCGCGTTCCAGTCCTCGGCGGCGAGCGGGGTGCGGAACTCGACGCGGTAGCCGTCGCCGTGGCCGACGACCTCCTGCTCGGGCGTGGGCAGGCTCACCCCGCCACGCGCGCGTTCGAGCTCCTGGCGCAGCCCGCCGACGATGGGGAGCAGCCGCAGGGTGCCGTCGGCGGTGCCGGTGTCGATCGCCGCCTGCACGTAGTCGTAGTCCAGCCGCTCGCGGCTGCGTACCAGCGCCCGGCTCACGTCGGCCCCCACGGTGCGCCCGTCGGAGTCGAGGTCGACGCACCACAGCGCCGCCGGCCGCACGACGCCGGGCAGCAGGCTGGCCGCCCCCTCAGACAGCACCGGCGGATGCAGCGGGACGCGCGCGTCCGGCATGTAGACGGTCTCGCCGCGCCTCCTGGCCTCGGCGTCGATCGCGCTCCCCGGCGGGACGAACGAGGCGACGTCGGCGATGGCGTACCAGACCCGGTAGCCTCGGGGCCGCTCCTCGATGCACACCGCCTGGTCGAGGTCCATCGACCCGCGGGGGTCGACGGTCAGCAGCGGCAGGTCGGTGCGGTCGGGAAGCGAGGGAAGCGGAGCCGAGGCGACCCGGGCAGCCTCCTCCAGCGTGGGAAGAGGGAACTCCCCGGGGAGCTCTAGCTCGCCGCGGATGCGCTCGAAGCCCTCGGCGAGCCGCGGCGCGTCGGACACATGGATCGTTTTGGGACGCACATCGAGGATCTTAGGGGGCCAGCGTGGCGAGCAGGCGGTTCAAGGGGTTGTCGAGGCCGTAGCGGTCGGCCAGGGCGACCAGCGCCTCGGAGTCGCGCGGCGCGGACGGGCGCGCGATGGAGACATCGGGGAGCGGCGCGTCGTGGGCCACCTTGACCACCGCCGGGGCGACGGCGAGGTAGTCGCGAGCCTTGGTGAGCTTCAGGCGGCTGCCCGCGGGGAACCCGTCGGTGACCCCGTCGTCGATCGCTTTCAGCATGGCGTCGAGGGACCCGAACCGGGTGACCAGCGCGGCGGCCGTCTTGTCGCCGACCCCGGGGACGCCGGGGAGCCCGTCGCTGGGGTCGCCGCGCAGGGTGGCGAAGTCGGCGTACGCGCGACCGGGGATGCCGTACTTCGCGGACACCTCGGCCTCGTCGATCACCTGGAGGTTGCGGATCCCCTTTATCGTGTAAAGGACACGGCACGGCTGATCGTCGTTCACGAGCTGGAAGAGGTCGCGGTCGCCGGTGACGATCTCGACCTCCCCGGCGGCGCGGGCCGTGTAGGTGCCGATCACGTCGTCGGCCTCGTACCCCGGCACGCCGACCCGGGCGATGCCGACGGCGTCGAGCACCCGCTCGATCACCGGAACCTGGGGGGCGAGGGTGTCGGGGACCTCTTCCTCGTGGCCGGTCGCCACACGGTGGGCCTTGTAGGAGGGGATCGCCGCCACCCGGAAGGCGGGCCGCCAGTCGGCGTCCATGCACGCCACGATCTCGTCGGGGGAGTGGCCGCGGACCAGTGTGGCGATCATGTCGATCAGCCCTCTGACGGCGTTGACGGGCATGCCGTCGGGGGCGGTCATCGACTCCGGGATCCCGTAGAACGCCCGGAAGTACAGAGATGGGGTGTCGAGAAGCATCAGCCCTGGCATGGCCCTATCCTTCCAGCACTCCCACGGCGAGCAGACAGATATCGTCCTCCGGGTTCGGCCCGCCCACCGACTCGACCAGCGTGTCGAGCTTCTCCTCCAGGCAGGCGTCCCACGTCAGCGTCTCGGCCGCGGCGGCGGTGAGCGCCAGGCCCTCGTCGATGTCGCGCCCGCGCCGCTCCACCAGCCCGTCGGTGAACAGCAGCAGCAGGTCGCCCGGGCACAGGCTCAGGCTGCCCAGCGCGTACGGCAGGTCGAGGCTCGCGCCGAGCACCACCCCGTCGGGGGGGCTCAGCTGCCGGGCCACCCCGTCCCTGACGAGGATCGGGGGCAGATGGCCCGCCTGCGCCCAGGTGAACAGGCCGGACAGCGGGTCCAGATGGCCGGCGACGGCCGTGGCCGTGCCCTCGCCCATGCGGTGGCACACCAGGCCGTTGAGCCAGGCCAGCAGCCGGTCGGCCGGCTTCCCGGTCATGGCGAGGCCCACCAGGGCGTGGCGGAGCTGCGCCATCTGGGCGATCGCGGGCAGGCCGTGGCCGGCGACGTCGCCGATGGCCAGCAGCACCCGCCCGTCGGGCAGCGTGGTGGCCTCATACCAGTCGCCGCCCAGGCTGGAGGTCTTCTCGGCTGGGACGTAGCGCACGGCGATGTGGGCGCTCGGCATCAGGATCGACCCGCCGGGATCGGGCAGGATCGCATCGCGCAGGGCCACCGAGACGCGCCGCGCCTCCGCCGCCTTCTGGCGCGCCTGCAGGAGCTGCCTCCGGGACTCCCACATGATCCGCTGCGCGTTGGCGAGCCGCGCTCGCAGCCGCAGGATCGTCTCGGTGGTCGTCAGCGGCGCGGAGCCGTGGGGGAGTGCAGCCTCTGGGTCGTTCGGTGTGGGAAGGGGTGGCGGTGAGCCGCCCACTACGCCGACCATGTAGCAGCTCGCTCTCAAAACACCGGGTAGTTGGAATATTAAGGAGCGGATCGTGATCGCCCCTATGCGAATAGTAATCATTCCGGAGCGAGCGTGAGGGGTGTTTCCTCTGGTGGCAGGGGTTTCCCTGGGGGGTCGGCTCCACCGGGTGGTCCGCCTTGGTGGGGTACACCCCCATCGGTGCCCGGGGGCCGCCGGCGGTGTGATCTGGGCGGCAGGGGGTGCGGGCCGGGGAACACCGGTGGAATACATTGGTCGGTGTGACAACGACGTCGTCTGATCTTTACCCCGTTACCCGCGTTGCGGACGTGCGTGAGGCCACCGCCGCCGCCGGCATCGACGCCCTGCTGCTCACCCCGGGCCCCGACCTCCGCTACGTCACCGGATACGACGCGCTTCCGCTGGAGCGGCTCACCTGCCTGGTGGTGCCCGCCGGCGGCGAGGCGTTCATGGTGGTGCCGAGGCTGGAGCTGGCCGCCGCGGAGGCCTCGCCGGCCGCGCGCCTCGGGCTGGAGTTCGTCCCCTGGGACGAGACCGACGATCCGTACTCCCTGGTGGCGGGCAGGATCGGCAGGGTGGCCACCGTCGGGCTGGCCGACCGCATGTGGGCCATGCAGTCGCTGCGCTTCCGCGACGTCCTGCCGCGGACCGAGCAGGTGCTCGCCGGGTCGGTGCTGCGCGAGCTGCGCATGCGCAAGAGCCCCGCCGAGGTCGCCGCGCTGCGCGAGGCGGGCACCGCGATCGACGCCGTGCACGCGCAGGTGCCCGGCCTGCTCAAGGCGGGCCGCACCGAGCGCGAGGTGGGCAAGGACATCGCCGAGGCGATCATCGCCGCCGGGCACGTCACCGTCGACTTCGTCATCGTGGGCTCCGGCCCGAACGGCGCGAGCCCCCACCACGAGCTGTCCGACCGCGTGATCCAGGCGGGCGACCCCGTAGTGATCGACATCGGCGGTCAGATGCCGAGCGGATACTGCTCCGACTCCACCCGCGTCTACAGCGTGGGCGAGCCTCCCGCCGACTTCGCGGCCTACTACGAGGTGCTGCGCCTCGCCCAGGACGCCGCCTGTGAGGCCGTACGGCCCGGCGTGACCTGCGAGGCGGTGGACGCGGCGGCCAGGGAGCTGATCGCCGAGGCGGGCCACGGTGACCGCTTCGTCCACCGCACCGGCCACGGCATCGGCCTGGAGACGCACGAGGAGCCCTACATCGTCTCGGGCAACACCGAGCCCTTGGCGCCCGGCTTCGCGTTCTCGGTCGAGCCGGGCATCTACCTTCCCGGCCGGCACGGCGCCCGCATCGAGGACATCCTCGTCTGCACCGAGACGGGCGGCGAGCGCCTCAACAACCAGCCTCGCGATCTCGTCATCGTGTGACGCAGGTGTGACCCCCCATGAGAAGTGACCCCCTGTGACCCGGAGTGCATCGATGGCGGTCGACCGCGCCCTGCCCACCCCCGAGGCCCATGACCTGCTCGACCTGGTCAGAGACCTGATCGCCAGGGAGGTCGCGCCACGCGCGGCGGGCGACGAGGCCGAGGGCCGTTTCCCCCGCGAGGTGTTCGCGACGCTCGGCCGCGCCGGGCTGCTCGGCCTTCCCTACCCCGAGGAGCACGGCGGCGGCGACCAGCCGTACGAGGTCTACCTGCAGGTCGTCGAGGAGATGGCGGGCGCGTTCCTGGCCGTCGGGCTCGGCCTGTCGGTGCACACGCTGTCGTGCTTCCCCCTCGCCGCTTACGGCACGGAGGAGCGGCGTGCCGCGCTCCTGCCCGCCATGATCGGCGGCGACCTGCTCGGCGCGTACTGCCTGTCGGAGCCGCAGTCGGGCTCGGACGCCGCCGCCCTCACGACCCGGGCCGTGGCCGCCGACGACGGCGGGTACACCGTGAGCGGCGTCAAGGCCTGGACCACCCACGGAGGCGTGGCCGACTTCTACACCCTCATGGCGCGCACCTCCGGCGACGGGGCCCGCGGCATCTCGTGCTTCCACGTTCCGGCGTCCTCGCCGGGGCTGTCGTTCGCCCGCCCGGAGCGCAAGATGGGCATGAGGTCCTCGCCGACCGCCCAGGTCCATCTCGACTCCGTACGGCTCCCGCCGGACGCGCTGGTCGGAGCGGAGGGGGAGGGTTTCCGCATCGCCATGGCGGCGCTGGACGGCGGGCGGCTCGGCATCGCGGCATGCGCGGTCGGCGTCGCCCAGGCGGCCCTCGGCACCGCCACGTCCTACGCCCGCGAGCGCCGCCAGTTCGGCTCGCGCATCGCCGACTTCCAGGGCCTCGGCTTCATGCTCGCCGACATGGCCACCCAGGTCGCCGCCGCGCGTGCGCTGTACCTGGACGCCGCCCGGCTGCGCGACGCGGGCCGCCCGTACGGCACGCGGGCCGCGATGGCCAAGCTGTTCGCCACCGACATGGCGATGAAGGTCACCACCGACGCCGTGCAGGTGCTCGGCGGCTACGGCTACGTCGAGGACTTCCCGGTCGAACGCCTCATGCGCGAGGCCAAGGTCCTGCAGATCGTCGAGGGCACCAACCAGATCCAGCGCGTGGTCATCAGCCGCGCCCTCACCAAGGACGGCCCGTCGTGACGTGCCTTGTCGCTCCGCCGCCGCCCGCGACTCCGATGGTCTGACCAGCGCGGCTACGGCCGGGCGTCGCGGCGGAACAGGGCCGTCCAGAGGAAGGGTTCGCCGAAGCTCCGGGACTCGGGGGGTTCGTCGCGCATGCGGCGGATCTCCACCTCGGTCAGGTCGGAGAAGATCCACCGCAGGGACTCCGGTGTGTAGGCCAGGCCGCCATGGAGGCGCGACTGGCGGTAGAAGTCGTCGTCGGGAAGCTCGGAGCCCATCTCGCCGGCCGCGAAGCAGGTGAGGGCGAAATGGCCGCCGGGCGCGAGGGCGCGGTCCAGGAGGGCGAGGTAGCTGAGGCGGCGGTGCGGCGGCAGGTGGTGGAAGCAGCCCGAATCGAAGATCAGGTCGTACGGGCCGCGCAGTTAGGGCCGGCGCGTTGCTCCGCGTCGCCGACGGCATCGTGCTGCTCCCCGGCGCCGACCGCCGCGCCGCCGGGCTCCTGACCGGGCTGCCCCAGCCCTTCACGGTCAGCCAGGCGCGCCAGGCGCTCGGTACCAGCCGCCGCGTCGCCGTCCCCCTGCTGGAGCACCTCGACCGGCTCGGGCTGACCGTCCGGTCCGAAGACGGTGGGCGCCGCCGCGCGCCATGAGACCTCTCCGGCGGCACCCGATCCTGACCGTGGCCAGCGCCCGCTGCCGCTCCAGGTGGAGGATCCCTACGCCCTGTCGAAGCAGGTGGACGAGGCGACCGCCGCGATGATGGCCCGCCGCTACGGCATGGACTCGGTGGCGCTGCGCTTCCCCTTGCTGGGCAGGCCGGGCGACCAGCTCCCGAACCGGGCGGCGAGCTACGCCGCCGTACCGACGGCGGGATCGAGGCGCCATGACGAAGGGCCGGGTGCCCTCCATTGGGAGGGGCATCCGGCCCTGTTTCTCGGTATTACCGCCCGCCACGGACCCGGCGCCGTCGCCGGCCGGGTGGGTGGTCAAGGATTGGCGACCACGGAAGGGTCAGCTGGGCACGGTATCCCGTGCCTACACATTGAAGATACTCACTCCTCCAGGCCCGACCAGGAGGCCGACCACGATCAGTACCACGCCCCAGAGGATGTCACGGCGTGCCAGGAGGACGTAGATGCCAGAGATGACGAGGACGACTGCGAGGATCCACAACAAGGTAGCCATGACCTAGCCGCTGCCCGAGCGCCGGGGCGGTAAACGAGACCGGTCACGCGGGAAAGATCGCGTTTCGGTCACGGCCGTCGCCTGCGGCGTCCCGCGTCAGTCGTCCTCGCAACAACACCGGTCGTCGTCCCCGGATTCGTCCGCGTCGGTCGTGTCCTGTTCCCTCGCCTTCTTCGAGGCCGGCTTCTTGGCCTTCTTCGGGGCGATGACGATGACCTGGAGGGTGATGTTGCAGACCTTGGCATGCCTGCACAGCGCGTTCTGAACGGTGGTCGCACCGCCCGCGGTGCTGGCCGAGGTGTGCTGGTAACCGCGGTTGATCGAGGGGCTCTTGACGGAGAAGATGTTGCGGTTGCGGGTGCCGTTGCCGTCATGGCTGCGCACCCCGCCGCGGTCGTCGTCATCGCCTCCGCCGTCTCTCGCCGCGTGGTGCGTGTGGGGGCGCTCCGCGAGCGCGCGCGCGGGGGAAGGCGCGATGATCCCGATGAACGTCGTCAAAGCCGTTACACCGGCAAGAAAGCACACGGCAAGGGTCCTTCGTGGAAGAACCATGCCGTCATGCTGACAAATCATTGTTTGTCGCCCCCTGCTGCATCAGACTGAGTCCGGGCAGGCAGTCCTTGGATCCGGACCTGATCGTCAACATATCGTTCATCGGGGCGTAGGTCGCGTTCCCGGTGATTCACCCCCAGATTATTACCGCATCATTGCCCTGGGTGATGGTGAAATCCGTCAGGCGTCTAGCAAATACGATGAATACCAAAATGAACCACTTGTGGGCGTCGATATTGTGGGCGGCGCTACCACCGCTCGAGGCGCGTCCGGAGCTTCTGGGTGATCTCACAGATACGAACCTTCTTCTTGCAGACGGCCGACTCGGTATGGCTGTTTCCGCCTACGCTGGTATTCGACACATTCTGCAGGCCCGTACTGGCGATGGGGCTGAGGATCTGCGAATAGCTCGTGTTGTGCTTGCCGTTGGCGTCGCGCATGCGGACAGGGCCGTGATCGCCGGCCAGGACGGCCGCCAGGGAGCCCCGGGAAGTCGCCGGCGGCCCCGCGCTCGCCTGCGACGGCGAGGCGACGGCCCCCGCCGCCGCGATCACCAGCGCGGCCAGCGTCAGCCGTCGTACATGGGCGGGCACCTCGGCGAGCGGTCTCTCCGCGCCGTGACGGGTCATGTCGCTGGGCACCTGCCCCTTCAGGTCATATGGCGGCGGGGACCGGCCGGTCGGCATCTGGGCGATGTCACCCTCCATACCCGCGCACGGGGCCGGTCCCGCCCGGAGTGATCCATTGGCGCAGATGATTACCTGGGCTTTGGCATGGAACACCGGAGCCCGTCGCGCCAGGTGAGGCCCCCGGTTCGCCCGCGGCGGCCTACCGGATCCCCCTGGCGTTGGGGCTGTAACCACAAAACACGCATCAACCAGACGTATTCGCGTCGTCACCATATGCTGTGGCCTATCGGGGATGCCCCCTCTCGGCGTGACCGATGAGATCTCTGCCCGGCGAAGACCCGGCCCGGGCTCTGAAGGGCGTTGAGCCGGGTCGCCATCGTCTGGACAGACGACGAACCGAACGCGAGGAACGGCATGGCAGTCAAGGGTGGCCAGTGCGGCAGATGTCGCGGAGTTCTCACCGCTATCGATCCCGGCCGTTACACCTTGGTCCGGGCCCGGCTCATCCTCACTCACGGCTACTGTCAGTGCTCGGGTGAGCGGGCCGACCTCACGACGCCTCCGGGAGGCGTCCAGGTGGACGCTCCCACCACCACGCAGCACGTCCGATCCAGGCCGTACGCGAGCCCCTCCCGTAGCTCCTGACCGGAGCGGGAGCCGGGCCCCGCCCTCAGGCGCGGGCCACGCCCGGCCGTTCCCCCCGCGAACACCGCCCGCGAAGTTCCTGCCCCAGCTGGCCGGGCACGCCGAGGGAGGCCCCCGGAGGTAGAGAACCGGCGCTCCACCGTGATCCGGCGCGGGCGTCCCGCCCGCCTGAAGGTCGAGCTCTCCCGGCCGCAGGCCGAGGACGCGTCGCCGAGGGGGATCATCCTGGTGATGAACGTTCTCCCCGAGGAGTGAGCGCACCGTCCATCAGGGCGTGTCCGGCGGCGCGTCCTCGGCCGGCAGGGTGAGGACGAAGCGGGTGCCGCCGGTGTAGCCGGTGTCCAGCTCGATGTGCCCGCCGTGGTAGGCCATGATCTTCCGGCACAGCGCGAGTCCGATGCCCGTGCCCCCGTACCGGTCGCGGCTGTGCAGCCGCTGGAAGATGAGGAAGATCTTCTCGGCGAAGCGCGGCTCGATGCCGATGCCGTTGTCCGCGACGGTGATCCGCCACTGGTCGCCGGCCCGCTCGGCCTCGATCGCGACCACGGGGACGCGGTCAGGGTGGCGGAACTTCAGCGCGTTGCCGATGAGGTTCTGCCACAGCATCACCCACTGGGTCGGGTCGCCGCTGATCTCCGGTAGGTCCCCCACGTCGACCCGCCCGCCCGAATCCTCCAGCCGGGCGCCGAGGTTACGCAGGGCCACCTCCACGGCGTCGTTGAGCTTCAGCCGCACCGACTCGGCGTTGACCCTGCCGATGCGCGAGAAGTTGAGCAGCTCGTTGATGAGCACCTGCATCCGCTTGGCGCCGTCGACGGCGAAGTGGATGTACTGCTTGGCCCGCTCGTCGAGCTCGTCGCCGTAACGCTGCTCCAGCATCTGGGTGAAGCTGGCGACCTTGCGAAGGGGCTCCTGCAGGTCGTGGCTCGCGACGTAGGCGAACTGCTCAAGCTCGCTGTTGGAGCGCCTGAGCTCCTCGGTCTGCTGGGCGAGCAGCTCGCGGGACTGGCGGGTCTCGTCCAGCTCGGTGACGATCCGCCGCCGCATCGCCTCCATGTCGCGGGCCAGCGCCGCGAGGTCGGCGGGACCGCCGGTGTCCACGTGGTGGCCGAAGTCGCCCGCCGTGACCCTGCGCGAGGCCGCGCTCAGCCGTGTCAGCGGCCGGAACACCACCATCCGCAGCAGCAGCGCGAGCGCGAGGATGGTCAGCAGGAAGGCCACCACGATGGTGACGAAGGAGAGGTCCCTGAAGGTTCTGGCCGAGGCCAGGTCGGCGCGGGCGTCCTCGCGGGCGCGGGCCCAGGCCGTCTCCTGGGCGGTCAGCGCGGCGCGCATGGCGTCGAAGGCGTGCCTGCCGGCCTCGGTCTGGTCGCCGGGCACACTGTCGGCGCCCTGGCTCCGGACGTACGCGATCATCGGCTCGGCGTGCCGCGCACGCCAGTCGGCGCTCAGCCGCTCGATCTCGTCGAGCTCACGCAGCGGCGGCGCGCCGGGCGCCAGCTCGCGGATGGCCGTGGCGGCCCGCCTCTCGGTCACCTGCCCGCGCCGGTACGGTTCGAGGAACTCGTCTTTGCCCGAGAGCAGGAAGCCGCGCAGGCCGGTCTCCTGGTCGAGCAGGCCGGTCTGGACGCGCTCGGCCTGGAGCCTGGCGGGGGAGATCACATCGGTCAGCCGGTTGGAGACCTGCGTGGTGTGGCGGAGGACCGCCGAACCCGCCACCGCGGAAACGCCCAGCATGACGACCATCACGACGAGCACCAGGTTGAACCAGGCCTGAGCGCTCCAGCGCACGCTCACGCCGTGCCCGGCGCGATCTCAACGGTGGGGAACATGCCCGGAATCGTAGCGACACAGGGAGCCGGCGGCCCACTCGGCCTCGGCGATGCCGACGCCCGGACGCCCACCGGGCCGGAAACCCGTCAACCTGTGGGGTGACCACGGATCAGTCGCGCGGTGGATAGCGCCGGAACCGGGCGGGATTACTCATCAAATGATCTATTTGCCCTCGTGTGACGGTTATCCGTAAGCGCTTTCACACGTGCCCGAATCCACGCGCTCGCCGGGCCACGGCGTTCCGGGGCCGCTCTCCTGTCGTGCCGTGGGGACACGGCCGGGCTTTCGCTGTCCGGAACTCCCCGGCAGGCCGGCGCGGCACCCGGTCGCCAAGCTCCGATACGCGGGCTTCCCGCCGAGAGAGATTATCGATGAGACCAAGTCGAAGAGGACGCCGGGTTCACCAGGTGGGACGAGACCTCTGACGGCGACGTGAAGACGGCCTCGGTGACGTTCACGACCAAGAACTTCGCCGACTACTACCTGATCTGGGGGCTGAACAAGGGCGGCGCCATCGCCGTCGACGACATCGTGCTGAACGGCTCGACCGTGCGCGGGAGACGGCCGGGAGACATGGCCGTGACGGCCGGGCGCCACCACCGGCGCCCGGCAGTCCGGGCCCGCCGTCCGGGCCCGCCGTCCGGGCCCGCCGTCCGGGCCCGCCGTCCGGGCCCGCCGTC
>NZ_JBFBIK010000062.1:15732-43143 GCF_040685555.1 Sphaerisporangium sp. NPDC088356 | reverse complement strand
CTCCGGCCGAACCCCCTCATGCCACATCGAACTCACTCCACGCCGGGGCCGTGGGTGTCCAGGCCGCACGCCCGGCCGCCGAGCGGGCGTAGGGCCGCGAGGCGGCGCGCAGCGCCGCCCTTGATTCCTATGAGCGAAGTTCGGCAGCTTACTGACCGTCCCAATAGGAGTGTGCTCGTTTCTCGGGGGGGCTCGCGCCCAACCCAACCAGAGAGTCACGAACGCTTTCCCAGAATTCCCAATAGCTGGGTTTGTCGGCCTCGCCGACATTCCATGTTCTGGCGAGGCGTCCCTCGGCGTAGTCGGCAGCGAGGGTTAGTAGCTGGGGGTCATGTGACGGCAGTTTGTCCAAGAGGGCTGATGTGAAACGGCTGGAAAACTGGTGCTCGGAAATTTCAGTGAGCCACTTGCGGATGTCGTCCTCGGTGGCGGCGTAACGCTGGGAGTCTGACCCTTGCAGTGCGTCGGTAGTTGGGGTAAATGATCCCGGCATGCAATAACCCGGCAACTCTTCGCGGAGTTCCCGCACTGCCTGTCTCATGCAAATAAGAGCATTGATGAAGTTGTTGCGACTCGCCGTATCGCTGAATAGGCTGTAGCTATAGCTAACCGAACCATCCGTGCTCATTCCCAATCCGCCATATATATACTCTTGGCTCTTCTTCATAAGGAAGCGCATCGCCAGAGTGTTGGCGCCCACGTTGTCTACCTGCCCGACTGTGGCGAACAAACAAATGGCAGCGCCTTCGTCGTTGGATGGTTGTACATGGCAAACCATTCCATCTCCGAGGCGGGCGGCTGGTATATTCAATTCCTCGAAGGGGATTCCCTGGGATGCCAGCCAGGATTTAACGGTTCCCCAGGCCTCTGTCTGTCGTTGGGCTGCCGTCATTCTTATTCCTCTACTGATAGTGGGGTTGCGATTTTTGTCAGGTATGCAAGTTACTTCTGCTCGATGATTTTGTCGCAATACTCACAGGGATCGTTATATCCTTCGCGAACCCATGTCTGACGGTGGCAGTGGGGGCAGGTGACTTTAATGTTCGCCATTTCTTGCATCCTGTCCGTCGAGCCGGTATTTGATCTTTGTGACTCTAGAGCATGTCGATGATACTTCGAGTGATGCTCGATAGCCTTTAAAAGTGCGACATTGCCGCTGGTTTCGGGCTCAGAGGAGCGCCGTGAGGGCTCGCGTGGGGGCGGGCCACCGGCGTGAGCTGGGAGCCTTCTATAGTTAGGTGCGGGAGGGCAATTTGTTCAAGTACTAGTCAGACAATTTTGGCCCGGCTATAAACTATATATAGTATGGCCTCTAATATATGACGTGCCAATCCCGCTGTGTCTGTACCTCCTCTATCTGGGCCCACTCCAAGCCGTTCTCGGGGGTATCCCATCCCAGCTTGGGGCGGGTTGGGAGCTCCACTCCTCATGGCGTGTACGTGGATGACGTTGGGGCGCTAGCTTCGCTGAGTGCATGCTCGATTTGACGAATCTCATGATTAAGAATAAGTACTTGCTCGTTCATGACACCCACCTTTGTATGCGCGGTCCATCACGGCCTGGTGAAGAGATTCTGAACATTAACTTGGCGGCGCCAGCACTATAACGTTGTCAGTTAAGCGAAAAATCCATCCCGAACACACGGCTGTCATGCCGCTACAGAAGTCGACGAGCCGTACAGCCTGGCGACGATCCATCTCGCCAAGGTCAATAGAAATAACTCGCTGCTCCCGAAAACCTTGCGCAATCTCACGAGTGGCGACCTGATAATCCGTGGGCACAAATCTAAGCGCAGACTGCAGACGCACGGCAGGGTCATTTTTAGCGTGAAGGTTGAAAGCATTCAGAGCAGTAGCATGGTTAAGTGCAATATCTAGCTCCGCCGATTGGCCAATGGAGACGGAGTAAGTGACTGCATTAGCGCGCCATCCACCGGGTCGCTCTCTCCCGATCTTCTGCGCGACCAACGCAAACGCTAATACCGCCCCGAGAAGGATTAGCGAGGGCCCCCATGTCTCCAGGAAGGCAACCACCACGTTGTCTGTGCGCACGGCCGGACTGTAGCCCCATCGCAAGGTTTCATCACCAGCAATGACATCTTTGGCCAGCTTGTGACTTAATCGGTATGAGTGTCACCGTGGGAAGCCTGCTGATCCTGGCACGGCGCGCAGGCGCTGTGCTCCCGCGCGCTGCCGCACATACGCCACATGCAACCCCGCCGTCTACGGGCTCCCCGACCGAAGACTCCTTATGACTGATGGTTGTACTCTCACCAGCACGGCGATCAGCCGCGTTTCCGGTGAGCCGGAGTGAGGGTTTGGCCTCTGATCTGCGGAGGCTCGGGGATTTGAACCCGGATGGGCTGTAGACCCCAAACCGCATTAGCAGCTCGGATGCCCGATCAGTCCCACATGGACCAACGGCCCAGACCGGTCGACCCTGAACGGCATCGTACGGGCTCGGATTGCAACTAGAACTGCAACTACGGAGGCATCCCCCTTACGGTCCCGCACATCTCCCCCTACCTGATCATCCCGTCTGCCTCGACTCACCGCGAAGCGGCAGCGGGCCGGCGACGGAGGCACAAGCCCGTCTTCGCGATGCTCCTATGACTGTCAAGCGGCCTGATCTGCGGATGCTGAGGCAGCGTCTGGGGTGGTGAGGTCTTTGTAGACCTCTCGTGCGACGTAGCGTTTGAGGCAGCGGATGATCTCTTTCTTGGACAGGCCTTCCCTGGTGCGGTTGTGGCAGATGGACATCGTCGGCGGTGTTTTCCTCGCCACCGGTGCGAAGGCCAAAGTAGTTACCGGGGTGGGCGACCATTCCCGCTATTGCGTCATCGTCGCGGTGGTGCTGCGGCCGACCGCGCGGGCGGTGTGCCTGGCGTTTGCTTCCGCGTTGGCCGAGTTCGGGATTCCCGATGAGGTGCTCACTGATAACGGCAAGCAGTTCACCGACCGGTTCGGCAAGGGCGGGGAGGTGTTGTTCGACCGGATATGCCGGGACAACGGCATCGTGCACCGGCTGACCGAGCCGCGGCACCCGACCACCACCGGCAAGGTCGAGCGCTTTCATCAGAGTCTGCGCCGGGAACTGCTCGATGACGCGGTGCCCTTCGCCGATCTGGCAGCGGCGCAGGCGGCGGTGAACGCCTGGGTGGAGCACTACAACACCGAGCGGCCGCACCAGGCGCTGGAGATGGCCTGCCCCATCGAGCGGTTCGCCTCGCGGGGTGCGGATGAGGATCAGCGGTTGCTGCCGTTGCGGTTGCCGGCGCCGCTGCGCCAAGTCCTTCCCGACGACCAGCGCGGTGGGTCGGGGTCAGGCTTTACCCACCTGCAGCGTGCTCGATCCCACCCCAGCCAGGAAACCGGCCAAACCCTGTCCCCTGGCGTCGCCGCGGCCGGTGGGCCGGTGTGGTCGGGCGGGCCGGTGGAGTTCGACCGTGTCGTCCCGCCGAGCGGGAACATGCAGGTGGCGGGCCGACAGTTCTGGCTCGGCCCGGACCGGGCCGGGATCACCGTGCGATTTTGGGCCGATACCCGCGTGATCCATCTGCTGGTCGCCGGGATCCGGATCAAGAGCTTCCGCTCGCATCTGTCGCCCGCGGATCTGGCCAAGCCGGCCGCCCACGGTTCCAGGCCGGCGGGGCCGTCGCCGTTGCTGCCCGCTGAGCAGGGCAGTGCGATCGAGGTCGACCGGACCGTCAGCCGGGCCGGCACCGTCAGTCTGGCCGGGCGGGTGGTCCTGGCCGCCGAGATGCTCAACGGCCGGCGGGTCACGGTCCGCATCGAGGAGCACACGCTGATGTTCTTCGATCCGGCCACCCGCGAGCTGCGGTGACCCACACGATCTTGCTCACGGTCCAGTCACGCATATCGTCCTTGACTTGCCGGATCAGCTTCTGGTCACCGGTGTTGCCGGGCCAGGACCAGACGCGGACCGGGATCCCGTCCCGGGTGACGGCCATCCCGATCACGATCTGCGGCAGATCGTCGCGGGAGTCCTTCGACTTGCCGAAGGTCTGGAACCCGACCTGGTCCGCCGGCTCGCCGTCGTCCTCCGCAGGGGTGTGACCCTCGGCCAGCGGGCGGCCTGTGTCGTCCCGGGCGACGGGCGCGTCGGCCTCCTCCAGCTCGAAGTAGGTGCTGGTGGTGTCGAAGAACAGCAGGTCGACCTCCAGGTTGAGGAGGTCGAACACCTGCTTCTCCAGGTCGTCCTGCACCTGGTGGAGCCAGTCCATCGCCCGGTAGCAGGCGTCGGCGTCGGTGACGGCAAGGCCGTCGATGTGCACGTCATGGGTGATCCAGTCCGCGGCGGCCAGCTTGGACGACGGAGCCAGGGCCCGGTTCGCGACCAGGGAGAACAGCACCCGCTCCGTCACGGTCATGTCCCGGTGCCGGCCCCGCTTGGGCTGCCCCACCCGGTCGGCGATCTTGTCGATCCGCAGCCGCCGCCACAGATGATCGAGGACGTGGGCGCCCCCGAACGGGACCGACGAGACGAACTCCAGGTCTCCCGCTGGGGTCGAGGCCAGCGCGTCCCCCGGCTCCAGCAGCCTCGATAGAGACGCGACCAGGCGTTTCACCGCGTCCCGGTCCAGGTCGTCCTCACGGCCGAACGTGAACAGGACCTTCGGGACCGCCCGGCCCTTCACCGGATCCCACTCGTTGTGGGCCAGATGCAGGTACCGGACCGTGCCGGACTTGTTCTCCCGCTTCGTCGTCTTCACGTACACGGCTCCAGACCATAGGAACAAGCCCAGGCCAGCGCAGGTGAATCAGCAAAATCGCGTCTCTAGGCGAATCCGGCCGCGTCGCTAGACCCCAACCCGCTGACCTGCACCTTCACCCCGACAGCGACTCCAGAACCCCTGAATTACGCGGAACGCAGGCTTCATGCCGCCCTCCTGATCGCGTCGTCTGTGGGTTGTCCGTCCGCTCTTACTTGGGCCTGTTTCAGCGCTGCTCGCCATTGGTGGCGCCGGCCGAGTTCGTCGAGCAGTCGTTTGACCCGAGGGGAACGCCCCGGTCCGTAGAGGTGACCGGCTGCCACACGTACTGGTACGGATCGAGGGGGGCCGTCTGCTCGTCGGTTGCCGAAAGGCCGAGCTGTTCCAGGACCCAGGCCCGCCGGTCCTGCTTGTGCTCGGACAGGGTCTTGCCGGACCACTTGCGCGAGACCAGGACGCGCCGTCAGGCGTAGCCGAGGTGTTCGGGCTTGTGTGCTTTGGATCGGCAGGAGCCCGGCCACATCCCTGCCTTGGCGCCTTTGGGCTGTACGCCGTAGCGGAGCCAGTTCGGGCATGTCGGCGCGCACGGTTCGTAGCGGAGCACGTTCATCAGCCGTGCCACGTGCACGCGTTCGGCGTCGGTCTTGGCCTCATGCACATCGGCGAGAGACTTCGTGAGGTACTTGGACAGGTAGTACAGGCCCAGGTCCGCGCCAGGCGATCCGGCGAGTACGCCTTTGACGTCGACCTGGGGGCCGAGGCGGACCACCGGCTGGGGACGGCTGACGCTCGACGTCTCCCGACCGGAGGTCAACACGCAGTGGACCGACAGCGGCGACGCTCACGAGCAACGCGGCCTGAAACACCGGGGCGAGGATGACGTGCGGGTGGTGCCGATCCCTCCGGAACTCGTGAAGATTCTTCGGCAACACATCGAAGAGTTCGGGGTGGCTCCGGACGGGCGGCTGTTCCAGAGTGAGCGGGGCGGAGTGGTCGCCTCGACGGCTTACACCGAGGTGTGGCAGGAAGCCCCGAACGCTCGCACTGACTCCGGCCCAGGTCACCTCTCCCCTCGTTCGGCGGCCATACGACCTTCGGCACGCGGCCGCGCATGAGCACATCCACCCCGTGGCCGGCCCGTACCGCCACCTCGGGAGCCGGTACGCCACCGTTGAGCCAGAGCGAGACGGCGTCTACGCCAAGTCTGTCGACGGCCAAGAGACGATGGTGAACAAGCGGATCGAGGACGCGCTTGCCGCCTGAGACGCGCCGGATGAGACTCGAAGGGTCCCTGGATGATCTCCGGGACCCTTAGTCGCTTCCTTGGTTAGATCTATTCCTCGATAGCTCTGGATCATGCTAGTCCGTGAGGTATCGGCGCGCCGCGATGCCAAGTGTTGTGGAGGCGACAAAGGCCCCACCACCGGTCCCCAAGGCAGCCGGAAGATCGACGCCCAGCGCTCGGAACACAAGGCATGTCATGGCCGCCACGATCACTGCCCCCAGCACGATTACCGCAAGCCAAAGGCCCCGCGTCGAGTCACCCTTACCTCCGACATTTCCCGCCATAGTCGCTCCTTACCTGAGATGGCCCAAGGACGTTTCGTTATGCCTTTCCCGCCTCTGACCGAAGGGTGCCAGAAGCAAAACCGCAGGTCAAAGAATCTTATGCGCCTTAGCAAAGGATACAAACGCCGATTGCAACGGTGACAGATGACAATATGAGCGGAGTCAATACACGTTCACAGCTGAGTTATGCGACCATCTCACAGGCAGGGGAAGTAATTCAGCTACCCCCGCTACCCCCGCGTACCCCCGCACCCCCTGTTTCTCCTTCAGGAAGGCGAAATTCGTGTCACTAGATGAGCGGCGCGAGCAAGCCGTAGAGCTCTTGGTAGCTGCAGCCAACAAGGCGAGACGGTCGGGCAACGTGCCGTTCCCGCCGGCCTTCGTCCTGGCCAAGGAGGGAGGCCGTCCGCCACTAGCGCGACTTGTCCAGGGAGGAAGAGGAGGAGAGGTACGGCTCAAGCTCTATCTCTGCATCACGATGATGGCAACGAGCAGGCCCTATGACCTAAGGGCAACACCCACCCCTGGCAGATGGGCGAAGCTCCTGGCGCTGCCGCCCGACACCGGTCCTCGACGTGTCACTAGCAACCTCAAGTGGCTGCATGCACAGGAGTTCATTTCGCTCCAAGCCCGTTTCGGGCTTCCACCCATGATCACGCTTCTGAGTGCCGAGGGGGATGGAGGAGAGTACGTGCGTGCTTCGGAACGAGGGCGTTACGTGGGAGTACCGATCGAACTGTGGACGGAAGGCTGGATACTGGACTTGTCAGCTATTGGGTTGGCGCTTCTCCTCGTCCTCATGGAACTACAAGGCGGCCACAAATCCTCACGCTATGCAACCACGCATCGAAGGGCGATGTATGGCCTCTCTCCCGATACCTGGACACGCGGACGCAAAGAGCTTGAGAGACACGGCCTACTCAGAGTCAACCGCGTTCCACAAGGTGGCGATTTCGATTACCAGAGATTGCGCAATACTTACTGGGTCAACGTGGATCGTTTGAAGGCGCCCCCGGCCCCGGCGTGATGTGGCGTTGACTCCGGCCCAGGTCGCCCTCCCCTCGCTTGGCGGCCGTACGACCTTCGGCACGCGGCGGTCTCGCTCTGGCTCAACGGTGGCGTACCGGCCCCTGAGGTGGCGGTGCGGGCCGGCCACGGGGTGGATGTCCTCCTCCGCGTCTACGCCAAGTGCGTCGACGGGCACGAGATGATTGTGAACAAGCGGATCGAGGACGCGCTTGCCCCCTGACACTCGGCCTGTGAGGCATGGAAGGTCCCACATGATCTCCGGGGCCTTTCGGCGTTTGCAGGACGTCGGCCACCCCATGAATGTCCCGGATCATGGTGTTTCACCTGGGCAAACGGGCCATGATCTATTCCGCGTATATTCCGGGAGCACTGACATACGGCCGCTTGTGGCTGCGCCTGGCTGCATGGTCCCGGAAAGCAAAAGAGGCCCCGGAGGGCCTCTGAGCTGGGAACATTCCCGGTGGCAGGTGCAAGGTTCGAACTTGCGTAGGCTGAGCCGACGGTTTTACAGACCGCTCCCTTTGGCCACTCGGGCAACCTGCCGTGTCTTCCGCTCTCGCGGCGACAGCAAGAAGAATAGCGGACTTCCGGGATGCCTGTGACACCGGTTTGACCGCGCCCTGATCCACACGGGACCCGGCTCGGGTCGCTAGGGTCGGAGGGACGAGAGAGGACACCTATACCGATGGCCGACAGCAGTTTCGACGTGGTGAGCAAGATCGACCGACAGGAGGTCGACAACGCGCTGAACCAGACGGTCAAGGAGGTCGGGCATCGCTTCGACTTCAAGGGCACGGGCGCGGGCATCGCTTGGTCGGGTCAGAACAACATCGAGATCAAGGCCAACAGCGAGGAACGCGCGAGCGCCGTCCTTGACGTGTTCAAGGAAAAGATCATCAAGCGGGGTCTGTCGCTGAAGGTGCTCGACGCCGGCGAGCCCAAGCTGTCCGGCAAGGAGTACCACCTGGTCGTCGAGCTCAAGGAGGGCATCGACCAGGAGCACGCCAAGAAGATCTCCAAGATCATCCGGGACGAGGGCCCCAAGGGCGTGAAGGCGCAGATCCAGGGAGAAGAGCTCCGGGTCAGCTCCAAGAAGAAGGACGAGCTCCAGGATGTCATCACCCTGCTGAAGGGTAAGGAGCTCGACATCGCCCTGCAGTTCACGAACTACCGCTAGCCAGCCGCTTCGCAAGGCTCTGACCTGGTGACTCATCGGGACGGAGCCTCCCGGGGGCACATCCGGGGCACACGGCCGAGCGCGCCGTCCACCAGGGCACGCGTTTTCTCCTGTGCCTCGGGCCACTCCCCCACGTACGTGTTGAGTGTGACCACTGGCGTGCTGTGGCCGAGGGCGAGCTGTACGGTCTTCACATTAAGGGCAGCCACATCAAGGACTGAAAAGCGGAAGGTCGGCAGTTCGACCCTGCCCCTGACCACACTCTTTGTTCAGCCCGAACACCCCGAGTGATCAAGACCCTGGGCGTTTTGACTTTACTATCGTTCGCATGGAGCTGTGGGAGCGTTCCGGGACGCTGGATCTCCTCGGCGATCTTCTGCGTGAGAGCGCCCGCGGCGGTCGCGTGGCGGTGGTGGCCGGCGAGGCCGGGATCGGCAAGTCCGTGCTCGTGACCGAGTTCGTCCGGCGATGCGGGCCGGCGGCATGGGTGCTCTGGGGCGGCTGTGACCGGTTGATCACCCCACGGGCCCTTGGTCCCCTGCACGACATCGGCCGCCAGACCAGAGGCGTCCTGGCCAAGCGGCTGAACGCCGGCGCCACGCAGGATGAGCTCTTCACGGCGTTTCTGGACGAGATCTCCGGCCCGCCGCAGCGCCCGCGCCCGGTCGTCGTCGTGGAGGACGCCCACTGGGCTGACGAGGCCACACTCGACTGGCTGATCTGGTCGGGCCGACGGATCGGCCGGATGCCGGTCCTGTTCGTGGTGACCTACCGTGACGATGAGGTGGGTGCCGAGCACCCCCTGCGGGGCGCCCTTGCGACCCTGCCCAGCGCGATCACGCGACGCGTGTCGCTGTCGCCGCTGTCGCGGGAGTGCGTGGCGGATCAGGCATACCGGACCGGGCGGGATCCGGAGCTGGTCTACCGGTTGTCCGGCGGTAACCCGTTGCTGGTGACCGAACTGTTGAAGGCGGAGGGTCGGGCAGTGCCGGCCACCGTACAGGACCTTGTCCTGGATCGGCTGCGGCTGTTGTCGCGGCCCGCCCGGGAGCTGGCCCACCTGGTATCGGTGATCCCGACTCGCGCCGACGCCGCCGTTGTGGCGGGAGTGCCGGACCTGGTCGACATGTGCGTCGACGCCGGGGTGCTCGTGCCGTCCGGTGACGGTGTGTCGTACCGTCACGAGTTGCTGCGGAGTGCGGTGGAGGACGCGCTGTCGCCCGCGCGTCGCGCCGCGCTGCACCGGCGGGTGCTTGGAGTGCTGGCCGGGGTCCCCGGGGTCGACCCGGGCCGCTTGGTCCACCACGCCACGCAAGCGGGGGACGAGGCCGCGGTCCTGCGGTACGGGCAGGCGGCGGGGGCCGGCGCTGCCCGGCAGGGCGCCCATCGAGAGGCGACGGCATACTTTCGGTCAGCGGCCGTGTACGCGGACCGGCTACCGGCCCAGCAGCAGGCCGAGCTGCTGGAGGCCTACGCGTTCCAGGCGTACCTGGCCGGGCTGGCCGAGGAGGGATTGCGGGCCCGGTGGGCGGCGCTGGCCGTACGGGAGAATCTGCGGCAACCCGAACAGGTCGGTGAGAATCTGCGCTGGATCTCTCGGTTGGCCTGGTGGGCGGGGAACGCGAGGCAGGCATGGGAGGCGGCCGCGCGGGCGATCACAGTCCTCGAGACCGAGCTGCCGGGCCGGCAACTGGCCATGGCCTACAGCAACCGGTCCCAGTTGCACATGCTCGCGGGCGAGTGGGAGGCGGCGGTCTCGTGGGGAGAGCGGGCGCGAACCCTGGCCGCTCGGCTGGGGGATGTGGAGACCTCTGTCCACGCTGAGATCAACGTGAGCACCGCCCGGCTCACGGGCGGTGACGAAACCGCGGTCGCGGCGCTGCGGGAGGTGCACGAGCGCGCCTCAACCCTCGGGCTGGCCGATCACGCCGCCCGGGCACTCGTCAACCTGGCGACCTCGCTGGTGCAACTGGCCGAGTACGAAGCCGCCGCACCGGCGGTCGAACATGCGCTGGCGTACGCCACTCAGCAGGACCTCGACGGCTACGGTCAGTACCTGCTCGGGGTGCGAGCGGGGGTGCGGCTGGTGCGGTGTGACTGGGCCGGCGCTCTGGCCGACGCGGACGCGGCGCTGGATCGGCCGGTCCGAGCCGGGGTCGCCGTGGTTCCCGCGCTGCTGGCGCGGGGCCGGATTCAGGCGGCCCGTGGCGAACGCGAGGCCCGGGTCACGCTCGACGAGGCCGCCCGCCAGGCCGAACGCACCGGTGAGGTGCAGCGGGTCTGCCCGGTGGCGGCGGCCCGCTCGGAGTACTTCCTGCTGTACGGCGACGCCAAGCGTGCCGCCGAGGAGGCCCGGCACGGCCTGGACCTGGCCGTCAGGGCGAACCATTCGGTTTACATCGGGGAGCTGGCCTACCGGTTGTGGCGGGCCGGGGATGCCGGGTCGCCCGGTGCGGGGGCCCGGCCGTACCAGATGATGATCGATGAAGACTGGGTCGGCGCGGCTGCGGAGTGGGCGCGGCGCGGGGCCGCGTATATGCGCGTCGAGGCACTGGCGGGCGGTGATCAGGGCGCTGCGGCCGAAGCCTTGCGGGTCCTGGACGAGCTGGGGGCCACACGGGTGGCGGAGCGGTTGCGCGCGGAGCTCCGAAGGCGCGGTTTCACTCAGGTGCCGCGTGGCCCTCGCCGGACGACGGCCGCCAACCCCGGCGGCCTTACGCCGCGCCAGGCGGAGGTGCTCGCGCTGCTGGCCGAAGGGCTGTCCAATGCCGAGATGGCCGGGCACCTGTCGTTGTCGGTCAAAACCGTCGATCACCACGTTTCCGCGGTGCTGGACAAGCTCGGTGTGGCCAACCGGGGCCAGGCGGTTGCTGCGGCGCACCGGCTGAACCTGGTCCGGAAGCCCGCAAAATAGGGAATTCTCCCCAATCGCGGATCGTCGCGAGGACCTACCGTTCTGCGCTGAGATGCCGTCCCAAGGGGGAGAAGGCATGAGTTATCTCAGCACACCTAGCGAATCGCCCCTTTACGAAGCTGAGCGGCCCGCCCGGGGATACGTGCCCAACTATCTGCGGGTGCTGGCGCTGCGGCCTGAGGTCTATCACGCATGGCTACGGCTCGGGGAGGTGGTCAGGGCCGGTATGGATCCGCGTCGGTACGAACTGGTCACCCTGACGGCCGCCCGCCGCCTCGGTTCCACGTACTGCGGTCTCGCGCATGCGGCCGCGCTGCTTGAGGGGTTCTACGATGACGTGGCCCTGCGGGCGATCATGGCTGACCATCACGATGCGGGGCTGGCGCCGGCGGATGTGGCGGCCATGGACTTCGCGGACCGCGTCGCCGCCGATCCCGCCGGCGTGACCGAGGGGGACATCGCGGTCCTGCGCGGGCATGGCCTGGCCGACGCCGACATCTACCAGATCGTCCTCGCCGTCTGTCTGCGCCGGTTCTTCAGCGGCATCCTGTCCGCGGTCGGCGCCGTCCCGGATCCAGTCTTCCGCGAGTTGCCCCCAGGTGTCCGGGCGGCCGTCGGGGCAACCGATGAGGCCTTTTCACGCCAGCGGGACGACGCAGGTGGCTCGTAGCTCAATCCGCTCCGGATGTCCCGATGACTTCCACCAACCGGCCGCGGCGCCGAGCGGGCAGGTTCGCCGAGGGCGCCCGGCGTGACCGGCTGTTAGAGCAGGTGGTGCCCGAACGGCCGGGGTACGGCGACTACCAGCGCCGGACGGCTCGCACGATCCCGGTCGTGGTGCTGGAACGCCGGTCGGCTCCCGAAATGTAACAACTAGACCGGTTGAAAGGCGCCTCCCTACCATTGGCCTGTGCGGCTGAACGTCCTCGGACCCATGGAACTCATCGTGGCCGGGCAGGCCATTCCGGCCGGACCGCCGAAGCAGCGAGCCCTCCTGGCCCTCCTCGCGATGCACGCCGACCGCGTGCTCCCCGCGGACCTCCTGGTCGACCGGCTGTGGTCCGGCAACCCGCCGGCCAGCGCCCAGGGGAGCATGCAGGTCTATGTCTCCAACCTGCGCCGCCGGCTGGAGCCCGACCGGCGTCCGGGCACGACCCCGACCGTCCTGGTCAGCGCCGCCGACGGGTACGGCCTGATGACCGGCGGGCTCGGCCTCGACACGAGGGACTTCGAGACGCTCGTGTCGGCCGGGTCCGGCCATCTGGCCGAGGGACGCCACGAGGAGGCGGCGGCCGCCCTCGCCGAGGCGCTCGGCCTGTGGCGGGGCGACCCGTACGCGGACGTGCGTTCCGAGGAGTGGGCGCAGCCAGAGATCGGCCGTCTGGAACAGGTGCGGCTGGATGTGGTTGAGGGGCTGGCCACGGCCCTGCTGGAGCTGGGCCGCCACACGGACGTGGTCGCGCGGCTGGACCCCTTCGTCCGCGAACACCCCCTGCGGGAGCGTGCCTGGGAACTGCTGGTGCTGGCCCACTACCGGGCGGACCGGCAGGCGGCGGCCCTCGAATGCCTGCGCAGGGTGCGGGAGGTGCTCGCCGGGGAACTGGGCATCGACCCCGGGCCGCGGCTGCGGGAGCTCGAAGGGCGGTGCTGCGCCAGGACGCCACGCTGCTCCCGCCGGAGCGGCCCGCCACGCCGCAGGCCCCCCAGCGGCCTCTGGCACGGACGACGGCACGCAGGGCTCCCGAGCCCGCGGTGGACCAGCCGGTCTTCGTCGGCCGCGAGAGCGCGCTGGAGTTCCTGAACGAGGCGGCGAAGGCGTCGTCCGCCACCGGGCAGGTCGTGCTGGTGGACGGCGAGCCGGGCGTCGGCAAGACGAGCCTGCTGAAGCGGTTCCGCGCGACCGCCGACGTGCCGGTCGGCTGGGGGTCGAGTCCCGACCACGAGACCGCGCCCGCCCTGTGGCCCTGGGAACGGGTCCTGCGCGCCCTCGCCGCCGCGGCCCCGGAGGCCGTCCTGCCCGACGAGGTGGGCACGTTCCTGTCGGGCGGGCTGGAGGCGATCCCGGCGTCCGACGCGCAGGGGGCGCGGCTGCGGTTCTTCGAGGCGGTCGGCACGTTCCTGGCCGGCGTCGGCCCGGTGATCGTCGTGCTGGAGGACATCCACGCGGCCGACGACGCGACGCTGCGGCTGCTGGTCCACGTGGCGTCCACCGCCCGGCCGGGCCTGCTGCTGGTGGCGACCTTCCGGCGGCACGAGGCGTCGGCGCTCACCGCCACGCTGTCGGCGCTGTCGCGGCTCGGCGCGCGCAGGCTCGGGCTCGACGGGCTCGCCACCGAGGAGGTCCGCGCGCTCGTCCGGGAGTTGTCCGGCCGCGACCCGGGCAGCCACAAGGCCGAGGAGCTGCGCGGGCGCACCGCCGGGAACCCGTTCTTCCTCGCGGAGCTGGCCCGGGCGGGCGAGGAGCTGCCGCAGGGCGTGCTGGACGTCGTGCTGCACCGGGTGGCGGGCCTGGGGGAGGAGGCGGCCCGCATGCTGGAGCTCGCCGCCGTGATGGGTGACGAGTTCGAGGCGGGCGTCCTGGCCCAGGTCGCGGGCGGCACGGTCGGCGACCTGCTGCCGCCGCTCGAGGCGGCCCTCGACGCGGGGCTGATCCGGGAGTCGTCGTACCGGCTGGGCGTGTACGAGTTCGCGCACGCCCTGGTGACCGACGCGTTGCTGTCGCGCCGGTCGCGGCTGTGGCGGGCGGGCGTGCACGAGCAGGTCGCGGGAGTCCTCACCCGCGTCCACGGGGACCGGGACGACCGCGCGGCGGTGATCGCGCGGCACTGGCTGGCGGCGGCGGAGCTGGGCGCGGGGCCCGCCCGCATGGCGATGGACTACTCCGCCCGCGCCGCGCGGGCGTCCCTGCGGCGGCACGCGCCCGACGACGCGGCCGTGTCGTGGCAGGAGGCGCTGGCGGCGGCCGAGCTGGCCGGGGCCGGCGCGGTCGAGCGGTTCGAGCTCGCCGTCGGGCTGGCAGAAAGCCGCTACGCCGCCGGGCGGTTCGACGAGGGCTACGAGGCGGTCGAGCAGGCGCTCGCCATGGCCGGCGCCGACCTGGACAAAGCCGTCAGGGCCGCCGACATCGCGATGGGACACGGCGTCTGGGTGCCTTTCCGGTACGGCCTTGACGTGGCCGCCGTGCGGGACTCGACGGACCGGGCCGTGCGAGAGCTGCCGCCGTCCACACCTGCCTGGGCGACGGCACAGGCCGTCCGGGCCGTCGTGCTCGCCCAGACCGGTCGCGAGGCTGAGGTCGGCCCGGTCTCGTCGCAGGCCGTGGCGGCGGCCGAGCGCCTGGACGACCCCGCCCTGCTGCGGCGCGTGCTCCACCTGCGGCTGCTCGCCATGCAGGGACAGGACTTCATCGAGCAGCGCGCCGAGACCGCGTGGCGCCTGCTGGCGGAGCCGGACCTGTCGTCCCAGCTCAGGGTGATCGCACAGCTCCACCTCGTCATTCATCTCGTGGAGCACGGCAGGGTGCCGCAGGCCCGTGCGCTGCTGACGGAGATCGACGCGCTGCTGCGCGACCTGCACAGTCCCACGCTGGCGCTGCAAGCGGCGGTGGCGCACGTGGGGCTCGACCTGTTCCAGGGCGTGCCGGACCCGGCCCGCCACTTCGAACCCGTCAGGGCGACGCTGTCGTTCGCCGATGTCGCGTACTTCGAGGCGAGCATGCTCGCCGTACGGGCCGAGACGCTCATTCACGAGGACCGCCTCGGCGAGGAGGCGGCATGGGTCGAGGAGATGTTCCGGCGTACCGGCCTGGCAGGGGTCGCCTATGTCCTGGCGTACGCGCTGGCGGACCTGGGCGAGCACGAGCGCGCGCGGCGGCTCCTGCGTGAGACCCCTTCGCCGCCGCGTGACTACGACTGGGCGATAGCCACCATGTGCCGGCTGCACGCGGCGATCCGGCTCGGCGACCTGGACGTCGCGCGGGAGGTCTTTGACGCGTTCCGTCCCTTCGCCGGGCTGCTGCTCGTGAACGGCACGTGCACCACCGTCGACGGGGCGTACGACGGCCACATGGGAGAGGCGCTGCTGGCGCTCGGGGACCGCGAGGGGGCGCGGGCCCACCTGCGGGAGGCGGTGCGCCTGCTGGAGCAGGCGGGCGGGGGCTACTGGCTGACAAGGGCCCGACAAGCCCTCGACAAGTGCACGTAGGGGCAGGTGGCGCACTCTGTTTCCGACAAGTGAGGAAACAGACTGATGATCACACCAGTACACCTGACCGGCTTCCTGATGATGCACGCCGGTTTCCGCGCCGAGTTCGGCCGCCTGGCCGAGGTGTGCGGCAACCCGCGCGACGACGCGCACGAGGAGCTGCTGGAGGAGCAGCTCGCGCTCGTGCTGGACATGCTGCACGCCCACCACTCGCACGAGGACGACGTCCTGTGGCCCACGCTCGTCGGCCGCGCCCCGGAGGCGGCGGACGTGCTGGCCGAGCTGGAGTCCGAGCACTCCGTACTCGACCCGCTCATCGCGGCCGCCTCCGATCGCGGGGTGCCCCTGGCCGAGCGTGCGCCCACCCTGCGGCGGCTGCACGAGCTCGTCAACGAGCACCTCGACCACGAGGAGCGGATCGCCGTGCCGCTCATGCTCCGCCACCTCACCCTCGACGACGTCGAGGCCGACAAACGCCAGGCGATGGACGACTTCGGCCGCCGCCGGGTCCCCGTCATCTTCGGCTGGCTCGCCTCGAGTGCGGACGCCGACCTGCTCGCGGCGTCGTACGCCGGCCTGCCCGTCGTGGCCCGGCTCATGTTCCGCCTGTTCTGGTGGCCGGCCTACCGGCGCCGCTTCACCCGCCTGTACGGCGCCACCGCCCCCGCAAACGCTCTCTTGGAGTCGTGATGACCACTTCCGCATCGACCACGTGGCCGCGCGAGGCGGCCGAGATCTTCGACCGCGCCACGGTCTGCGAGTACGCCTCGCTCACCCGCGACGGCCGGCCCGTCACCTGGCCCGTCACGCCGTACGTCGGCGCGGGCGGCACGCTCGATCTGAGCACCGGGCTCACCTATCCCGGCAAGGCCGAGCGCGCCCGGCGCGACCCGCGCGTCGCGCTGCTCTACTCCAGCGCCGAGGGCACCGAACTGGACCGGGCACCCATCGTCCTCGTGCAGGGCCGGGCGACCGTACGCGACGCGGATCTGCAGGCCAACACCGACCGGTACGTCCGCGAGTCGCTCGCCAAGACCGGTGCCGGGTTCGCCGGGATGCCGTGGTTCCTGGTGAAGCGGCTGGGGTGGTATTTCGCCCGCATCTGGGTGGAGGTCACCCCCGAGAGGATCGTCTGGTGGCCCGAGGGCGACCTGTCCAGGACGCCCGGGGTTTGGACGGGCCCGGGGGACGTCGCGGTCCCCGCCTCCGATCCCGCCCCCACGGGCCCCCGGCTGCCGAGCCGGTTGGCCCCGCCGGCGGACTGGCGGCCCTTCGCCGGCCGCGCGGCACGCCTGGGCGAGCCCGTCGTCACCATGGTCGCCGACGGCATGCCGCTGGCCGTGCGCACCCGCTCCGCCGTACGCACCGAGGCCGGCTTCGACCTGCGGCTGCCCGCGGGCGTCCAGGCGGCCGAGGGGCCGGTGTGCCTGACCTTCCACCGCCATGGCCCGGCCATGGAGTGGCAGGAGAACGTGGTGCTCGTCGGGACCGCGACCGGAGACGGCGACCGGCTGAGCGTGCAGATCGAGCGGGCCCTGAACGACTGGAGCCTGTCCGGGAACCGCCGCGGAACCGCTCGTTCCTCGGCCAGGGCAGGATGCTCAGGAAGCGCCTGAAGGCCGAGGCCGCCCGCCGCGGCCAGCCCGTCCCCCGCGTCCGCCGCCCCACGCCCGGCTCCGTCCGCGAATCCGCCGGAGCGTGACGGCCTGCGGCGGGTACGGTCCAGCCATGAGCGCGAGGTCCGTTGCCGAAACGCCGTCAGGGGATGGGGTCGATCATTATTCGGGGGTCGAGGAGGGTCAGCTGGTCGCCTCGGTCGGTGAGGATGGGCCAGTGGGTGTTGCGGGCGCACCACACCACGTGGCCGGCGACCACGTCGTTGGCGCCGTCCAGCAGCTCGCCGATGTCGGGCGCCTTGCCGGCCGTCAGGTCGTCGACGGTGACTCCCGGCCCCATGATCAGGTCGAACAGCTCGGCCTGGGTGTCGAGCGGCGCGATGGAGTACACGGCGGCCAGCGCGGTCGACGGCACACAAAGGCCACCTCCCCGGTAGAGGCACATCGCCACGACATGGCGCGAGTACCGCGTCTTGGCGACGGCGATGTCCACCAGCGCGCTGACGTCGAGGACGCGTCCAGGGATCATGACACCCGGGTCCGGGTCATGGGCGGGCGGCCGGCCTGCGCCCCTCAAGGTGCGCCTGTCGCATCAGAGCCTCGGTCTGGACGTCGTTCAGTCTGATGGTGAAGGAGGAGTGCCCCATACCGCGACGGTAGACGCCGGATGCCCGGCAAGCACCCCTTTCGCCGTCGGCGTCTCCCGGGAATTCCGCCCACTTCGGTCGTACGAACGGGCGTGGCGGTGACGCCGAATCGTGACTCAACCTTTCACGCGTTCATGGCATCTATTGAAAGTGACGAAAGGATCGCGCCATGAAGCACGCGCGCATGTTCACCCTCCTCGCGATGGCCGCCGCGGTCACCATAGCGAGCCCGGCGGAGGCGCAAGCGGGAGCCACCTCCGCCAAAAACACCATAAACACTACTAAAGCGGTACGTTATGCCTCGTTGAACGGTTGCCTGAAGAAGGATTACCTCGTGCCGTGTGGCACGTGGGAGTTGACTCTTCGAAGCGGGAAGACCGTCAAGCTCGCCGACGCCACCGTCTTGCCGAGGGACGCCAAGGGCAAGGTCGACAAGGAGAGCAGCGCGCCGATCGCGGTCAGCGGGGACGGTACGCGGGTCGTGTACTTCCGCGAGTCCGACCGCAAGCTGGTCTGGAAGGACGTGCTCAGCGGCAAGGTGCACAGCCTGCCCGGCACGACCGCGAAGGTACCCAAGGGCCTCGGCATGACCGACGTCGACCCCACCCTGTCCCCCAGCGGTGACGTGGTGGTCCTCGACTACACCGACGACTCCGGCGAGCGGCCCACGCTCGCCGTCCACCTGGGAAGCGGCGACGTCGCGAAGCTGCCCGGCGGGGACAGCGTGCAGGGCTTCAGCCCCGACGGCCGTCGGATCCTCGTCTCGCGGTACACCGGCGACAACACGACCGAGTTCGCGGTCTACGACACCAACGGCGAGCAGGGGGAGAGCCGCGAGGTGCCGCAGGTCGTGTCGAACAACTCGCCGGTCGCGCTGGCGGACGACGGAGTGACCGTGGGTGTGGTGATCACCCCCTCCTCCGGCAAGCCCCGCCTGAGGCAGTACGACCTGTCGACGGACTCGGTCTCTCCGGCCATCGACCTCGGGATCACCTCGAAGGAAAGCGCGTACCGGATCTCCTGGGACGACTCCGGCAAGCTCGCGCTCTGGCACCTGCGGACCACGGACGACGGTACGGTCACGCGGGCGACGATCAGCACCGTGGATCCGTCCACGGGTGACCTCGCCAAGGTCGACTCGTTCAAGGTACGGACCGGCCTGTGGACCTGGTGGTTGCCCGGGGAGTGACCAGCGGCTCAGAAAGCCCTCCGCTTGGCTGGGAAAACCCTCCGAGTAAAGTCCATATAGCGGGGCTAGGAGGGAAAATGGGCAAGGTCCATGAGAAGTTGAACGACCGGCTGCGCGCGTTCATCTCCAAGCAGCCGGTCTACTTCGTCGCGACGGCTCCCGAGCGAGGCGGGCACGTCAACGTCTCCCCCAAGGGGTACGCCGACACGTTCGCCGTGCTGGACGACACCACGGTCGCCTACCTCGACCTCGACGGCAGCGGCGTGGAGACCATCGCCCACATCCGCGACAACGGCCGCGTGACCATCATGTTCGCCGCGTTCGCCGGCCCGCCCAACATCGTTCGCCTGTACGGGCGGGGCCGGGTCGTCACCCCGCACGACGACGGTTTCGACGATCTCGTCAAGCTGTTCGGCCCCCACCCGGGCGTACGGTCCGTCATCGTCGTCGAGTGCGACCGCATCTCCGACTCGTGCGGGTACTCCGTCCCGTTCATGAGCTTCGACGAGGAGCGCCCGCTGCTCGACCAGTGGGCACAACGCAAGGACGTCCAGCAGAAGTACGCCTACCGCGCCAAGAACAACCGGGAGAGCATCGACGGCCTGCCGGGTCTGACCGCCGACGAGACCGACCCGGTCGACCGGCACTCCTGACACGACGACCGGCCACCCGCCCACACGGGCCGCATGGAGACCGCGTTCGCCGCTCCTAGCCTTGGGAGTGGTACGCGAACAGCGCGATGGTGGTCGCGACCGCGGCCACCGCGACCAGCGCGGCGAGGATCTTCAGCGATCGGTCATGGACGGCCTGCGCCCCGCCGCCCGATAAAGCCGATGAAACCGATGAAACCGATGCAGCCGTCGATCGAACGGACCAAACCGATGACACAGCCGGTCAAGCCGATGGACTCGCCCCGGAGCTTGTCGATGAGTCCCAAGATTGTCCCCCAGACCGCATGGCACATTTCATGACAGCGTCCGGCAGACCCTAGCAAGGCACTCTTTACTCGGGTGATTGGTTTGCGTAAGCGCTATGAATCGCTCGTCAGCGGCGGTAGCCGGCCAGGCGTTCCAGGCGGGCGACGCGGGCGGCCGTGGAGGGATGGGTCGAGAACAGCCTGCCGACCCCCGCTCCGCGAAAGGGATTGGCGATCATGAGGTGGGAGGCCGAGGTCAGGCGGCTCTCCTCGGGAAGCGGGAGCCTGCGCGTCCCCAGCTCGATCTTGCGCAGCGCCGAGGCGAGCCCCAGCGGGTCACCGGTGAGCATGGCCCCCGACTCGTCGGCGTGGAACTCCCTGGACCGGGAGATCGCCATCTGGATCATGCCGGCGGCGATCGGGCCGAGGATCATCATCAGCAGAGCGCCGATGTAGCCGGGCCCCTCGTCGTCGTCGGAGCCGCCGAAGAAGACGGCGATGTAGCTGCAGTACGTGATGATCGTGGCGAGCGCCGCCGCGACCGAGGAGATGAGGATGTCGCGGTTGTAGACGTGCGACAGCTCGTGGGCGATCACGCCCCTGAGCTCCCGCTCGTCCAGCATCTGCAGGATGCCGTAGGTGACGCAGATCGACGCCCTGCGCGGGTTGCGCCCGGTGGCGAAGGCGTTGGGCTGCATGGTGGGCGAGATGTGGAGCCGCGGCATGGGCTGCCGCGCGTCCGTCGAGAGCTCCCGGACGATGCGGTACAACGCGGGCTGCTCGACCTCGCTCACCGGCCGCGCCCGCATGGCGGACAGGGCGATGCGGTCGGAGAAGAAGTAGGCGATGCCGTTGGTCAGCAGAGCGATCAGGACGGCCAGCTGCACACCACGGGAGCCTCCGAGCCACGCTCCCGCCGCCAGGATCAGAGCGGACAGGGCGCCCAGAAGGACGGCGGTACGCAGGCCGTTGTTGTGCACGCTTCCCCCTCTCGGATGCTGCGCTCTTCCCTGGCAACGTTCGCGGCCTGCTCAAACGTTCCCATCCCTGGTCAGGCTAGGGGGGGCGCACGTCAGCCGACGGCGGACAGGACCAGCTGCGGCGCGACGGAGAAGGCCAGCGAGATCAGGAGCGCCACTGCCACGGCGATGGTCACCGGCCGTGCGGGGAGGCGTCGCCCAGGCACGGGGACGGCTGCGAGGGCAGGGGCGGGGGTGAACAGGCGGGCGGTCCAGGCGATGTAGTAGTAGAGCCCTATGACGGTGTTGACCGCCATGACCACGGCCAGCCATCCCACGCCACCGTGGACGATCTCACGGAAGACGACGATCTTGGCGAAGAGCCCGGCGAGCCCCGGTGGCAGCCCGGCCAGGCAGATCAGGAAGAACGCGAGCGCGAGCGCCGGAGCGGGGCTTCGGAACGCCAGCCCCCGGTAGTCGTCCAGCTCGTTCCGCTGACTGGTACGGCTCACCAGCATCACAACGGCGAAGGCCCCGGCGTTCATCGCCGCGTAGATCGCCAGGTACGCGATGGAGGCCGGCGCGGCCGACTTCCCCGCCACGCCGAGCGGGGCGAGGATGTACCCGGACTGCGCGACCGACGACCACGCCAGCAGCCGTACGGCATGGCGTTGCCGCAGGGCCAGCAGGTTGCCCACGGTCATGGTGAGCGCGGCGAGAACGGCCACGATCGGCGCCCAGAGCCGCGCCTGGCCCGCCAGCGCGATCGTCAGCACGACGATCAGACCGGCGAACCCCGCGGCCTTGGAGATCACCGACAGCAGCGCCGCCACCGGGACGGGCGCGCCCTGGTAGACGTCCCCGGCCCAGAAGTGGAAGGGGACGGCGGCCACCTTGAACGCGAACCCGGCGAGCACGAGCACGACGGCGACCGTCAGCACCCCGCTGGGCACGCCGGCGGGCAGGGCGGCGGGCAGGCCGGCCAGCGCCTCCGCGCCCTGTGCGGCTGTTGGTGGGCCGCTGAGCCTGGCGGCGATGCGGTCGAGATGGACCGAACCGGTCAGGCCGTACAGGAGCGAGACGCCGAAGAGCATGACCGCCGTGGAGATGACCGAGACGAGGAACAGCTTCAGCGCCGCCTCGGAACCGCGGGCGTCGTACCGCTTCAGGGCCGTCAGCGCGAAGACCGGAAGCGAGACGAGCTCCAGCGCGACGACCAGCATGATCAGGTCGCGGGACGCGGGGAGCGTGACGGCACCGGTCAGCGTGCACAACAGCAGGAAGTACCACTCACCTGCGGGGATGCCGCCTTCGGCCAGCTGCGTCCACGACAGGAGGACCACCACCACGGCGGCGGCCAGCACCACGGCCCCGAAGACGAGCGTCAGGTCGTCGACGACGAACGAGCAGGACGGCGGCACGCCCGCGACATCGGCGGGGACGCAGAACGTACGCGGCCGGGAGCCCTGTACGGCCTGCGTCAGGACGGTCGCCAGGGCGGCCAGCACGCCGGCCAGCGTGACCAGGCCGAGCGTGGGGAGGGTGCGGGGCGTACGCGGCAGGAACGCGTCGAGCAGCAGCACCAGCCCGGCCACCACCGCCAGGATCAAGGGTGGCGCGATCGCCGCGTAGTCGATGGACTGGATCATGGCACCCCCAGGAAGGCCCGGACCGCCGGATCGGTCACGGCGAGAAGCGCCTTGGGCCACAGCCCCAGCGCCACCGTGAGGACGATCAAGGGGGTCCAGGCGGCGAGCTCGTACGGGGTCACATCGCGCAGCCGCCCGAACCGGAGGCCGGAACCCGAACCGGCGGACGCACCCGCGGGGACGGGAACGCCCTCCTCGGGGCGGGGCCCGGGGTGGGTGGACTCGGCGGTTTCGGTTGCCACGGGTTCCACCGGGAGCTCGGAACCCTCCTCCTCCGGGAGCTCCCAGGTGGCCCTCTCAGGCACTTCCGGGGTACGGACGCGGGGCTCCTCGCCGGCCTCGGCGGTCTCGACGAGCGGCTCCTCCGGGGTTACGAGCCGCTCCTCGCGGGTGACGAGTCGCTCCTCCGGGGTTACGGGCTCGGGGGCGGGTTCGTCCGGCCTGCCGTGGGTGACGCGGGAGAGCATCAGGAGGAAGTACGCGGCGGTCAGCACGGTGCCGATGCCGCCGATGACCATGAAGACGAGGAAGAGCGGCCGGGACAGGCCGGGAGCCGGGTGGAAGGCGCCGAGCAGCGCGAGCATCTCCCCGTAGAACCCCGCGAGCCCGGGCAGTCCGAGCGAGGCGACGCACGCGAACGTCAGCAGGGATCCCAGGTACGGCAGGCGGGCCAGCATGCCGCCTCCCAGCCGGGACATCTCCGCCGTGCCGTACCGCTCCTTGATCGCCCCGGCGATGAAGAACAGCAGTCCGGTGATCAACCCGTGGGCGACATTTCCGAACAGGGCGGCGTTCATCCCGACAGGCGTCAGCGTCGCCAGCCCCAGCAGGACGAACCCCATGTGGCCCACGGACGAGTACGCGATCATGCGCTTGAGGTCACGTTGCGCCAGGCAGGCCAGCGACCCGTACACGATCCCCACGACGGCGAAGGCCCCAAGCCAGGGGGCGAGCACGGCAGCCCCCTCGGGAAGGACGGGGATCGCGATGCGCGCGAAGCCGTACGTTCCCATCTTGAGCAGCACGCCCGCGAGCAGCACCGATCCGACCGTCGGGGCCTCGGTGTGGGCGGCGGGGAGCCAGGTGTGCAGCGGCCACATCGGCGCCTTGACGGCCAGGCCCGCGCCCACCGCGAGGAACGCCAGGATTTGCGCCGCCCTCGGTATCCCGGCGCCGTGCGAGCCCGCCAGCCTGACCATGTCGAGCGTGCCGGTGTGGGCCCAGATCAGGAGCAGTCCGAGGAGCAGTACGGCCGAGCCGAGCAGCGTGTACAGGATGAACTTGACCGCCGCCGCCCGGCGCTCCCTGCCGCCCCAGACGGCGATCACGAAGTACATCGGGATCAGCACGATTTCGAAGAAGACGAAGAACAGCAGCAGGTCGAGCGCGAGGAATGTCCCGATCATGCCGACTTCGAGTACCAGCAGCGTGAAGGCCAGCGCCCCGGACCTGCCGCCTTCCGGCTGGTGCCGTACCAGGTACAGGAAGCAGAGGAACGTCAGCAGCGCGGTGAGGACCACGAGCGGCAGCGAAATCCCGTCCACGCCCAGGTGGAACCGGAGGTCCAGGCCGGGGATCCAGGCTCGGTCGATCTCGAACTGCGCCCGCGCCGCCTGGCCGTAGTCGAAGGACCCGGCAAGCACGAGGGCCAGTACCAGCGTGACGCCGGACACCGCCGGCCCGTACCACCGCAAGGCCGTGGACGGCCCGGCAAGCCGCCGCGGTCCTGCTTTCCCCGGCGGTGTGAGCTGTGGTTCGGCTTCCTCCGGCCGGGTGAACTGCGGCTCGGTCGACTCCGGCCGGGTGAACTGCGGCTCGGTCGACTCCGGCCGGGTGAGCAGCATGAGGATGGCCGCGCCCGCCAGAGGGACGGCGAGGAGCCCGATGACGATGGCGCTCATCCGAGCACCACCGCTCCCACTGCGATGAGCAGCACGCCCGCGAGGACGCCTGTCAGGTAGAGCTGGGCGTTGCCCGTCTGCAGGCGCCGCAGGAGCCCCGAGACACCGACCGCGACGCCGCCCGAGCCGCGCACCGCGCCGTCCACGACCGTGTCATCCGTACGAGCCACCAGGCGGGCCAGCCACAGGACCGGTACGACGAAGACCCGGTAGTACACCGAATCCACGTAGAACGCCTGCTCACACGGCACCCGCAACGGCCCGAGCAGGCGAGCGGGATCGGCTGCGGGATCGGCGCGCCACGCCGCGTACACGGCACCCGCCCCGAGCAGCGCGACGAGCAGGCTGATCACCGCGGACGACCAGTCGATCAGGCCCACCCCGGTGAACCCGAGCAGCAGCGCCGGAACGGCCAGCACGCCGATCGGCCACAGCATCGACGCCGGAGCCTCACGACCGTCCCAGACGTGCGCGACCCCAGGCTCGGGCTCGGGTAGCGCGACGCTCTCGAACCGGCTCTGACCGAAGAAGGTGCGCAACCAGGCGCGGGTCGCGTACGCGCCGGTCACGGCGACGGTGAGCAGCGCGCAGCCGTACAGCAGCCAGGCCGCGGCGTCGGTCAGCGGCGCCCCCTCGGCCGCGGCGTGCTCGACGGCGGCCAGCACGGCGTCCTTGCTGAAGAACCCACTGGCGGGGGGCAGCCCCATCAGCGCGGCGAACCCGATCGTCATGGCGGGGAAGGTGACCGTCATGGAGCGCCGGAGCCCGCCCATGTCGCTCATCAGGTTCGACCCGACGGCGTGGATCACCGCTCCCGCGCAGAGGAACAGCAGCGCCTTGAACGCCCCGTGCGTGACCAGGTGGAAGATCGCCGCCTGGTCGGAACCGGCGGCGAGGGCGCCCGCCATGTACGCGAGCTGGCTGATCGTCGAGTACGCGAGCACCCGTTTCAGGTCGTCCTGGGCCAGGGCCGCCAGCGCGGCGCCCAGCATCCCGGCGGACGCCAGCACCGCGAGCAGGTCGAGGGTCGGCCCGGCGCCCAGGAAGGCCGGGTAGAGCAGGGCGACGACGAAGATGCCGGCCGCGACCATGGTTGCGGCGTGGATGAGCGCGCTGATCGGCGTGGGACCGGCCATCGCGTCCGGCAGCCAGGTGTGCAGCGGCACCTGGGCGCTCTTGCCCGCGACTCCGAGGAGGAGCAGCATCGTCGCGGTCACCAGCGTTCCGGTGGACATGGCGGGCACTTTCGCGATCACGTCATCGATCCGGAAGCTGCCGGCGGCGACGCCGAGCGTGAAGATGCCGAACAGGAACCCGACGTCGCCGACGCGCGTGACGAGGAACGCCTTCACCGCCGCCCGCGAGTTCGCCCGGTCCTCCCACCAGTGGCCGATCAGCAGGTACGAGCACAGCCCCATGATCTCCCAGCCCACGTACAGGACAAGCAGGTCACCGGCGTAGACGACGAGCAGCATGGCGCTGGTGAACAGGCTGATGAAGGCGCTGAAGGAGGGGTAGCGCGGCTCGTGGCGCATGTATCCGATCGAGTACACCTGCACGGCGAGCGCCACCACGGTCACCAGGACGGCGATGAGGGCCGGCAGGTCGTCCACGCGAAGACCCGCGGTGATCGGGATCGCACCCGTGTCGATCACCGTGAGCGTGCCTTGGACGGGAGCGGGAAGCGTGCCGGTCCGGACCGGGTGCTCCACAAAGGACGTGAACTGGCGTGGTGTGGTCGCTAGGTACGTCAGCAGCCAGATCGCCAGCCCGGTGGAGATCGCGGTGGGCAGGACGGCGATCCACGCCGCCCTCCTGTAGACGGCGGGCTCGACCGAACCGGGCGGGCCACCACCCCAGAGCCGCCGCGTCCCGAGCAGCCCTGCGACCGCTGCCAGGAACGGCAGCAGGACGACGGCTCCGGCGACTCCGATCATGGCGCACCGTCCTTTACCGGCACGGCTCCGGCGTCGGCTTCGGCTTCGGGTTCGGCGGGTTCGGCGAGATCGCGGACGTGGTCGATCTCGACGGTCTGCCGGTTGCGGAACACGGCGAGGACGATCGCCAGGCCCAGCCCGAGCTCCGCGGCGGCGATCACGATGACGAACAGGGTCAGCACCTGGCCCCCGTGGAGCACGTCCCTGAGCCATACGTCGAAGGCGACGAGGTTCAGGTTGACCGCGTTGAGCATCAGCTCCACCGACATCAGCACGAGGATCGTGTTGCGCCTGGCGAGCACGCCGTACACGCCGATCGAGAACAGCAGCGCGGCGAGCACGGCGGGATAGACGACGTGCACGTCAGTCCTTTCCGCCGATGTCGGTACGGGAGAGCACGATCGCGCCGATCAGCGCGGCGAGCAGCAGTACTGAGAGCGCCTCGAAGGGCAGCACCCAGTTCCTGAAGATGCTCGCCCCGAGCGACGCTGCGGCGCCACCACCCGGCTCCAGCGGAGCGTACGCCGTGTGGAAGCCCTCGATCACGGTGGTGACGAGAACGGCCGCCGTCGCCACCGACACCAGCAGCGCGGCCACCTTGTTACCCGAGTTCAGGTCGGTGGACGGGCCGATGGGCGCGCGGGTCAGCATGATGCCGAAGAGCAGCAGCACCACGACCGCCCCGACGTAGATCAGGACCTGGACCCAGGCCACGAACTCGGCGGTGAGCACCAGGTAGCACCCGGCCAGCGCGCCGAACGAGACGACGAGCCACAGGGCCGCGTGCACGATCTGCCGGGTGGTGACGACCAGCAGCGCCGCCCCGGCCGCCACCACACCGAGCAGCAGGAAGACGACCTCCTGCGCGGTGGGCGGCCAGAGGCCCGGCGCCACCGACGTCACGACTCCTCCTGCGCCGTGGGCGGCCAGAGGCCCGGCGCCACCGACGTCACGACTCCTCCTGCGCCGTGGG
>NZ_JBFBIK010000062.1:0-15632 GCF_040685555.1 Sphaerisporangium sp. NPDC088356 | reverse complement strand
CGGCCAGAAGCCCGGCGCCACCGATATCACGACTCCTCCACCGCCCCGGACGACTCCGGCGGCTCCTCCCCCGTCCCCGATTCCTTGGCCGAGCCGGGGGATTCCTCAGCCCGTGGGGGCGAGGGGGGCTCGGTTGGGGCGGGCTTCTTCGGCAGCGCGCCGGGGGGCCGGATCGCGCGCACGGCGGCGTGACCTCCGAGGGCGCCACGGCGAGGAGCCGACGGGCCACCGCCAGGCGTGCCCGGTGCCCGCTTCGTACGGTCCGGCGCCGCGTCACCGCTCTGACCTGGCTGGGCCTGTGCCGTGTCGAGGTGATCGGCGGGCGTGGGGCCCGCGTCACCGGTCTGTGCCGTCGTCGGCCGGTCCGGCTGCGCCGTAGACGGCTGGACGGCTGCCGCACCGCCTCGCTGGAGCGTCTCCGCACGTTCGGACTCGGCCGTGTCCGGACGTTCGGAGGCAGCCGTGTCCGGACGTCCTGAGGCAGCCGTGTCCGGACGTTCGGAGGTGGCCGGGCGGGTGGGCTTGGCCGTACCGCGTTCGGGGTCCGGGCGGTCGCGTGCGGGACGGGCGGCGCCTCGGGAGGCGGCGGCGACCTCCTTGGGCGGCTCCGCGTTCGGCTCATGCGGGGGCGGAATGGGGATCGTCTGCACCCACTCGCCGAGCTTGTCCTTCTCGTGAAGGAGGTTGCGGATGTCGTACTCCGCGTACTCGAACTCCGGCGACCAGAAGAGCGCGTCGAACGGGCACACCTCGATGCAGATGCCGCAGTACATGCAGAGCGAGAAGTCGATCGCGAACCGATCGAGCACATTGTGGGCGCGCGGACGCCCACCCTCGGGGGCCGGGGCCGTCTCCTTGTGGGAGTCGATGTAGATGCACCAGTCGGGGCACTCCCTGGCGCACAGCATGCAGACCGTGCAGTTCTCTTCCACCAGAGCGATGACGCCGCGGCTGCGAGGTGGCAGATCAGGCCGGACCTCGGGGTATTGCTGGGTGTCCGCCCTGCTCAGCATGTGGCGAAAGGTGACGGCGAGACCCTTCGCAAGCCCTTCTCCTGGTATAGGTGCCACGGTTCAACATCATGGCCTACATGGGCGCCCTCGTGAATGCACGGGCCCCCGTCGTCTCCCGGTTTTCCAGAATCATCACGATTTTGGGGGACTTATCCGCCATGAGATGTGGTCCCTCTGGCCGATGCGGGGCTCTCGGGGAGGCCGTAGTCTTCGCGTTATGCACCCGACCAACGGCCACGGGGGCCCGGGATCGGGGCCGCCGGGAGGCCCTCCCCCAGAGCCCGGTGATCCGAACGGTCCGACCGCTCCGCGACCTCGCCAGACGAGCCGACCGCTGCCGAACCCCACCCCGCAGCCACGGCCGCCACAACAGGACCAGCGCCACGCCCCCTACGCGCCCCCCCGCCCCGAGCAGGCCGGTTCACCGCCCGGCCGGCGCGGTCCCGAGCAGAGCCGTTCCTCGTACGGCCGACCGGGTCCCGGGCAAGGGCATGCTCCGTACGGGCGGCCCGGCCCGGAGCAGAGCCGTCCTCCTTACGCGCCGCCGGACCCCCGGCACGGCAACGGGCCGATCCTCCCCCCGCACCCCGGCCAGCACGGTCTCGCCCCGTACAACCGGCCGGCTCCGGGGCCGTACGACCCGCGGAGGCCAGGTGATCCGCATGGACACCTTCCCCAGCCGCCGCCGTTCCCGCCTCACATCCCCCCGCCCCAGCCTCCGAGCGGCACCAGCGCGGCCAGCGTGCTCTGGGCTCTCGCGCCGCTCCTGACGTGCGGTGCGGCGACGCCTTTCACCATCGGGTACGCGGCGGCGAAACTGCGCAGCACGATGCTCGCCCTGTCGGCGGCGATCTACGCCATCGGCATGATCGCCCTCATGGTCGCCGTGGTGACGGACGACCCCTCGCCCGTATGGCTGACGCTTCTGTCGGGCCTCGGGTCGAGTGCTAGCTGGCTCGGGGGGACGATCCAGTCGCTGATCATCCGCAAGCGGGTCTTCGAGTCCGAATCGCCCAACGACCATGCCGTGGCCTTCGCACAGCACCGCCGCGAGCTCAGGCAACAGGCTCGCGACCTCGTGCAAGGCGACCCCGCGCTGGCCCGCGAGCTGCGCATCGGCCGCCCCGACCTCCCGCGGCAGTACGACGACGGAGGGCTGGTGGACGTCAACCACGCCCCCGCCGAGGTGATCGCGGGCCTGCCGGGGATGACGGCCGAGCTGGCGCAGCGCGTGGTCGCGGCCAGGGCCGACGTCGGCGGCTTCATCTCCGCCGAGGACGTGTCGATCGCCGTGGACCTCCCCCCAGAACTCACCGCCGACCTGGTAGAACTCACCATCTACCTCCCCTGAGCACACCACCGGCCCGAACCTCGATCCCATCTCCACGGGTCCTGGACCCCGTCCAGACGTGGCGGAACCCGGGCTGCGCCTCTGGGGGCGTGGCCTTCGCTGGAACCGGCCCGGAACGCTGGTCGTGATCCGCGGTCTGGCGTCGTCAGACCCCTGGCCGGGGCGGGCGTCTCGGCGCTGTTACCGTGCCAGCAAAAACATGCGTAACACCGGCTATCTCCGTATTCTTCGCGATATGCAGCTAGCCAGGCCCTCCCAGTCCACCACCGCGATCAGCGTCGTGTGGGCACTGGCTCCGCTGTTCACCTGTGGGATCGCCACGCCGTTCACCATCGGCTACGCGGCCTACCGGAAGCGCGCGCCGATGATCGCGGTCGCGGCCCTGCTGTACTTCCTCAGCCTCTTCGTACTGTGCGTGATCACTTTCACCTACGGCGACTCGGCGACGTTCCCCGACTGGGCCGGCCTTCTCGTCGTGCTCGGGCTGTTCACGAACTGGATCGGCGGGCTCATCCACTCCCTGGCCATCCGCTCGGCGATCTTCGCACCGCGCGCTCAGCGCCACGCGTCCTACCCGCCGCCCCCACCGCACGCCTACCGCCCGACGTCGTACCCTCCGGCGCCGTACCCGCCTCACCAGCCGCCGCCTCCGTACGCGAACCAGCACCACCCCCGGACGGCCCCGAACCAGCAGCGCCCTGGCACGGCCTCGGACCAGCAACGTCCCGGCACCGCACCGAACCACCAGAACCCCGGAACGGCCCCGAACCAGTACCCCGGTACGGCCCCGAACCAGCGCCCGAGCGGGGTTCCCAATCAGCAGCGGCCCGGCGCGACTCCGCAGCATCAGCACTCGGCACCGCAACCTCCGGTACAGCCTCGCCCGCAACGCCCGCCACAGGAGCAGTACGACCGACGCCCGTCACAGGAGCAGAAGCGGTATCAGGAGGATCGGCGCCCGGTGGCGGATCCGGTTACCACGAACCCGCCCGTGTCCAGCCAGGCGACCTCTCCCGGCTCCGCCTCGGGAAGCACTCCGGGCGGTGTCCACGGCGCTTCGACGCTTCCCACACAGGCCCCTGGGCCGCTGCCCGCCGGGGAATCCGACCACATCGGGCCCTACCGGCTGATCGGTAGCCTCGGACAGGGCGGCCAGGGCGCGGTCTACCTGGGCGAGACCCCCGATGGCACGCGGGTCGCGATCAAGGTGCTCCACGCGCGGCTGGCCTCGGAGACCGGGGCCCAGCAGCGGTTCCTCCGCGAGGTCGAGGCGGCCAGGCGGGTCGCGCCGTTCTCCACCGCCCGCGTGATCGACGCCGACGTGGCCGACGAGCGTCTTTTCATCGTGAGCGAGTACGTCGAGGGCTCGTCGCTCGAACAGCTTGTACGGGAGCGCGGGCCGCGGGGCCACGACGGCCTGGTGCGGCTCGCGCTCGGAACCTCCGGGGCGCTCGCCGCGATCCACCGCGCCGGCATCGTGCACCGCGACTTCAAGCCGAGCAACGTCCTGATCGGCTCCGACGGGCCCCGAGTCGTCGACTTCGGCATCGCCCGGGTGCTCGACAACGCCACCGCGACCTCCAGCGGCGTGCTGGGAACCCCGGCCTACATGTCCCCCGAGCAGGTCTCCGGAGAGCGGGTCGGGCCGGAGTCGGACGTGTTCAGCTGGGCCGCGACCATGATCTTCGCTGCGACCGGCCGTCCGGCGTTCGGAGAGGACAACATCGCGGCGGTGTTCAACCGCATCTTCACCAAACAGCCTGACTTGTCCGCACTGCCGGACTCGCTGGCCCAAGTGGTCGGGAAGTGCCTGGAGAAGCGCCCGGAGAACCGCCCCACCGCCTCCGACGTCATGCTCGCCATCGTCCACTGACCCGGCGCCGGCGCCCCGGCACGTGCTCGGCTGCGCGAACAGGGGCTGATCTACACAGTGCCTAACCTCGGCAGCTTCGTGAGTCCTGTCGGCGAGCAGGATGACGCGAGCGCGACCGCTCAACCCCAGTCGTAGAACTGGCTGATCGCCCCCCCTGCTGACGTGATGGGTTCCGTGGCTGGTGGCTGTGGGTAGAGGCCTGTCCGGGAGAGAGGCATGGTGCGGGATGAAGGCGATTGTGTATTCGGAGCCCGGGGGGCCCGAGGTGTTGCGGTTGGTGGAGCGGCCTGTGCCGGAGCCGGGGCCTGGTGAGGTGCGGGTCCACGTTCATGTCTCAGGGGTGAATCCGACGGACTGGAAGTCCAGGAGGAGCGGAAGCCCGTTCCCCGAGCAGGTGCCCGGGCAGGACGGCGCCGGTGAGATCGACGCGGTGACCCACGGGATCCGGCTCACTGTTGGGCAGCGGGTCTGGATCTGGGAGGCCGCCTGGCAGCGCCCCGACGGCACGGCACAGGAGTACGTCGTGCTGCCCGTGGAACATGTCGTGCCTCTCCCCGATGACGCGTCGTACGACCTCGGAGCCAGCCTGGGAATCCCCGCTCTCACCGCGCACCGATGCCTCACCGTGGGCAGGGTCAGCCGTCTACACCCCGGCTCACTGAAGGACCAGATCGTTCTCGTCGCCGGTGGTGCGGGTGCGGTCGGGCACGCCGCCATCCAGCTCGCCCGGTGGGCCGGGGCCACTGTGGTCACCACGGTCAGCACTCCCGAAAAGGCCGAATTGGCCCGTGCCGCGGGCGCCCACCACGTCGTGAACTACCGGACCGAGAACGCCGCCACCGTGATCCGCGAGGTCGCGCCGGACGGGGTGGACCTCATCGTCGAGGTGGCCCCAGCGCCGAACGCCGAGCTGGACCAGGCGGTGATCGCTTCGAACGGCGTGGTCTCGGTCTACGCCGACAACGGCGGCGAGGAGGTGACACTGCACGTCAGCAGCCTGTATCGGCTCAACGTGCGCTACCAGTTCATCCTCGTCTACACCGTCCCGCCGGAGGCCAAGAAAGCAGCCATCGAGGACGTGAGCGCCGCCGTGGCCGCGGGAGCCCTCCAGGTCGGCAAGGCGGCCGGTCTGCCGCTGCACCGCTTCCCGCTCGAACGTACGGCCGACGCGCACGAGGCGGTCGAGTCGGGCACGGTCGGCAAGGTCCTCATCGACCTGGTCTGAACCGCGTCGCACAACGTGCCCGGCAAGGAGCGCGTGATGGCCAAAGTCCTCGGACCCATCCACAAGGCGGCGAACGCCATCGCCCTCAAGAGCTACTCAGGCGACGTGTTTGGAAACCACCCGCCCGGGGACGCGGCACATACGGATATCACGACAAGAAGGGCGACAACATGGACCAGCGACGCGTAGTGGTGTCCGGCGGAGGCACCGGCATCGGGCTGGCGACGGCGGAGGCCTTCGCCGGGGAGGGCGCGCAGGTCACCATCCTGGGCCGCCGCGCCGAGGTGCTGAGCGAGGCCGCCGCGAAGCTGAACACCGCCTACGACGCCGATCTGGTCGGGTGGACCACCGCCGACCTGTCCGACCCGCGGCAGGCGCAGGCCGCCGTCGAGGCGATCGCCCTCAAGGGCCCGGTCGACGTGGTGGTCACGAACGCGGGCGGGAACGTCGCCTTCAACGACGACGGCACGCTGACCGGCATCGCCGACGGCTACCGGCGCAACTTCGAGGCCAACGTGCTCACCGCGGTGCTGCTGACCGAGGGCCTGCTCCCCTACCTGCGGCGTCCCGGCGGCCGCATCGTGCACCTGTCGTCGATCGCGGCGCTCCGCGGCCCCGGCTCGTACGGCGGCGCCAAGGCGGCACTCCACGCCTACACCTACGAGCTGGCGCAGCGGCTCGGACCCGACGGGATCACGGTCAACGCGGTGGCCCCCGGCTACGTCGCCGACACCGAGTTCTTCGGCGACCGGGCGACGCCGGAGTTCGTCAAGTCGCGCGTCGACCAGACACTGAGCGGCAAGCCGGGCACGCCGAGCGAGGTCGCGGCGGCGATCAGGTATCTCGCCTCTCCCGAGGCCGCGTACGTGACGGGCCAGATTCTCCACATCAACGGCGGGGCGATGCTGGGCCGCTGACGTCGCGGCGACCCCTCAGCCGGCGAGGACTCTGACCACTCCGGTGAGCGCGAGCTGGAACAGAGCGAGCGGGACCAGCCCGATCCAGGCCAGCTTCTGCAGCTGGTCCGCCCGGAGCCTCGGGAAGCTGACGCGAACCCAGATCACCACGAAGGCCAGCACGAAGATCTTGATCAACGTCCAGACGGGCCCTGGCAGCAGCGGCCCGTGCCACCCTCCGAGGAACAGCACGGTGGTCAGCGCCGAGAGCACCACGATGCCGGCGTACTCGGCGAGCATGAACAGCGCGAACCGGATGCCGGTGTACTCCGTCATCGGGCCCATGATGATCTCGGACTCGGCGATAGGCATGTCGAACGGCGGCCTGCGCAGCTCGGCCAGCCCGGCGACGAAGAACACCACCGCGCCGATCGCCTGCCACGGCAGCCACCACCACCGCCACGCCTCCACGATGCCCGGCAGTGACAGCGTGCCCGCCGCCATCGCGACCGACGACGCCGCTAGGACGAGCGGCAGCTCGTACGACATGAGCTGGGCCGCGGCGCGCATGCCGCCGAGCACGGAGTACTTGTTGGCCGACGACCAGCCCGCCATGATCGAGCCCAGCACGCCGATGCCCATCACCGCGAGCACGAAGAACAGCCCGGCGTCCAGATCGGTGCCGAACAGGCCAGGGCCGACCGGGATGACGACCATCACGACGAGGTACGGCACCAGCGCCACGGCCGGGGCGATGGAGAACACCCGGCGGTCGGCCGCCAGCGGGATGACGTCCTCCTTCTGGACGAACTTCACGCCGTCGGCGATGAGCTGGGCCCAGCCGTGGAACCCGCCGGCGTACATGGGGCCGAGGCGCGACTGCATATGGGCCATGGCCTTGTGCTCGGTCTGCCCGACGATCAGGGGCAGCGTCAGGAACGCGATGACGATCACCACGAGACGGACGGCGACATCGAGCACCTCAGCCATCGCCGTCCTCCCCGCGAACGGGCCGAACGGGCCGAACGGGCCGCTCCGGCCCTTCCGACGGCTCCGGCCTCGCCGACGGCTCGGGGCTCCGCACGGCGCGGGGGCCACGGACCGGTGGAGGCGTGGTCGCCGAGGGCCCCCAGTCGGTGGGGACGCCCGGCGGCAGCGTCTTGCGGCGGCTGGGGGAGCCCTGGCCCGACTCGCCGGGCTCCTTGGCCCCGGGCCACGGCTTGGCCACCCGTGAGGCCAGGATGAAGTCCTTGCGGAGGGGGAAGCCCTCGAACCCGTCGGGCAGCAGCAGGGGCACCAGATGCGGATGGCCCTCGAAGACCACCCCGAACATCTCGAAGGTCTCGCGCTCGTGCCAGTCGGCGCCCCGGTAGACGCCCGTGGCGCTCGGCAGCCGGGGGTCCTCGCGCGGCACCCGTGTACGGACCAGCAGGTGAGCGTGCTCGACGGGGTCGTAGACGTGGGCGACGACGGCGAACCCGTCTGGGGGGTCGTCGACCCCAGTCAGCCAGTCGAAGAACACGCACCCGAGATCGTCGCGGGCGAAGGTCAGCAGGTCGATCCAGTCGCCGGTGCCGACGTCCACGGTCGTCTCACCGAACGACTCGGAGACCTCGGCGCGCCCGCCGTACCGCTCCTCGATCGCGGCTCTCACCGGTTCACGTCCGGCCGGTGCTCCGGGGCGGCGTAGCGGTCGCCGAGCGACTCACCGGCGATCTTCTCCTGGAGCTTCATGATGCCGTGCAGCAGCGCCTCCGGCCGTGGCGGACAGCCGGGGACGTAGACGTCGACCGGGATGATCTGGTCCACGCCCTTGGTCACGCAGTAGGAGTCCCAGTACGGGCCGCCGCAGTTGGAGCAGGCGCCGAACGAGATGACGTACTTCGGATCGGGCATCTGCTCGTACAGGCGCTTGACGGCCGGGGCCATCTTGTCCGTGACGGTGCCTGAGACGATCATGAGGTCGGCCTGCCTCGGACCGTTGGCGAAGGGGATCACTCCGAACCGGATGAAGTCGTGACGGCTCATCGAGGTGGCGATGAACTCGATCGCGCAGCAGGCCAGCCCGAAGTTGAACACCCACAGCGAATAGCGCCGCCCCCAGTTGAGGACGAAGCGCATCGGTTTGGGGGCGAGCCGGGACGCCGGCCCCACGGTGGGCATCGGGAGATCTCTGGCGGCCATGGAGGCATTCTCCCCTCTTCGTCAGGTCCAGGCGAGTACGCGCTTGCGCCAGGCATAAAGGATGCCGATGGCGATGAAGGCCAGGAAGACGAACATCTCGACCAGCGTGGCCATGCCGAAGCCGGGCGCCGCGAAGACCGTCGCCCACGGGAACAGGAACACGGCGTCGACGGCGAAGACGACATAGAGATAGGTGAAGACGTAGTACCTGATCTGGGACTGCGCCCAGCCCTCGCCGACGGGGTCGACCCCGCACTCGTACGTCGTGAGCTTCTCGCGGGTGGGGTGGCTCGGGGCGAGCAGCCGGTTGGCGAGCAGGGCCCCGCCGAAGATGGCGGCCCCGATCGCGAGCAGCACGGCGACGACAGCGTAGGAACCGAAATATCCGTTCACATAGCCTCCCCACCTACGTGAGACCTTCGATCACCGGCCAGGAAATCGCTTTGTGTCACCCCAGGATTACCCGTCGCGGTCAAAAGCCAGTCTCTCATCCCGCAAAATACAAGTAAATCCGTATATAGCGTGCTTAGTCTGACAGCCATGTCCCGCCTGCTGCGTTCCGGAGGAATCGCGCTTCTGGTCGCGATCACCGCCGGCTGCGGAGTCGCCTTCCCCTTCGAGGACGAGCCCACCACGCTCCCCGCGCAGCCGACCACGATCAATTTCGTCGCCCCCTCCGCGGTCGGCGGGCTGTCGGCGCAGACGATCTCCGATGAATCCGGCGATCGACACGTCTTCGTCAGCTATCCCTCCATCGCCTCGGCCCCCGAACTGGCCGAGAAGCTCCGCCAGACCACCTCGGCCACCGTACGCCGCTTCTCCAAGGACACGCACGCGCGACCGAAGGCCCTCGCGCCCCCCGAGCTGAACGTCGGCTGGCAGCTGACGGCGGCCTCCGGCGGCGTGTTCGGCGTCCGGATGCGCACCGGGCTGTTCACCGGCGACCAGTGGCGCAACTCCCTCGGCACGCTGTGGTACGACCAGGACGCCCGGCGCGTCCACGACTCCGCCGACCTCCTGAAGGACGGCCACGCCCTGGTCACGCTCGCCGCGATCGTCCAGAACCGCCTCTGGACCCTCGGCCCGGACATGAAGGTGGACGCGGTCAAGCCCGACAGGGCGATGTTCGACTCGCTGAACTTCAACCCGCACGGCGATCTGGTGGCCGAGTTCGACGACGGCCAGGTGGCCCCGGCGCGGATGGGCCGGATAGCCGTGGCCGTGCCCAAGCAGGAGGCCGCGCCGCTGCTGTCGGACTTCGGCAGGCGGACCATGGAGGTCGTGGACTCGGCCACCCCCGGCTCGATCCCCGGCACCCCGCCGCCGGAGTCGCCCCCCGCCCCCGGCGACCCGGGCGTGCGGGGCACCTCGGTGAACTGTGCCGCCACCAGGTGCGTGGCGCTGACCTTCGACGACGGCCCCGGCCCGCAGACCGATCGGCTGCTGGCCATCCTCGCCGAGTACGACGCCCGCGCCACCTTCTTCACCGTGGGCGCGAACGCCGAGGCGCAACCGGCCCTGCTGCGGCGGATCATCGACGCGGGACACCTGATCGCCAACCACTCCTGGTCCCACCGCGACCTGGCCACCCTCGACATCCACAAGATCTCCGACGAGCTGAGCCGCACGCAGATGATGATCGGCACGGTCGGCCCCGCGCCTGCGCTGCTCCGCGCACCGTACGGAGGCGTCACCGCCAAGGTCGTGACCGTGGCCCGCGCGCTCAAGCTCTCGATCGTCGGATGGAGCCTCGACACGGCGGACGCGAGGGACCCCGACCCCGCCGCCGTCGCCCGCCGGGCGATCGACGGGGCGCACCCCGGATCGGTCATCTTGATGCACGACGGCGGTCCCGCGACCCTCGCCGCCTTGCCGAAGTTGCTCAAGGGGCTGGCGGCCCGCGGCTACGCCTTCGTGAGCGTCCCCGAGCTGTACGGCTCACGCGGGATGGAGCCTGGTCAGGTCTACGGCACGGGAACGGCCGCACCGGCGCACTAGGGGGATCCGGAGTGGAGGCACTCGGATCCATCGGCCCGAGGGACATATAGTTAGTCACCGTGACCCGAAACGTGCTCTACTCCCGCTTGCACGTTGACCTGTGCAGGCTTGCCGCGGGGCTGTGTACGCGGAGCCGTCTCCGGTCGTGACCACGCCCTCGGCGTTGGTCGCCAACCGCGTCCCGATCCGAGCCGACCGCGTCTCGACCTGAGCCGCCCCGGCCTCAGGACGCACCGCGTGCCGCCGCGGGCATCGCCCCCGATGCCCCCGCCGGACGCGTCCGACGAACACATTGTTGCCGTCGCAGGGAGATGGGTCACACCCCTTCGACGCGCATGGGTAAAGAAGCCCGCGCAGCCCCAAGGGATCTAGCATGGAAATGAATACGTGCCACGAGCGACGGCGCCCAAGCGCGTCGAGGAGGACCGAGCTGTGACCAAGCAGGTTCAGCAACTCGACCGCGTGATCATTCGCTTCGCGGGCGACTCCGGCGACGGCATGCAGCTGACCGGTGATCGTTTCACGGCGGAGACCGCGCAGTTCGGGAACGACCTTTCCACCCTGCCCAACTTCCCCGCCGAGATCCGCGCCCCCGCGGGCACCCTCCCCGGGGTGTCGAGTTTCCAGCTCCACTTCGCCGACCACGACATCCTGACCCCGGGGGACGCGCCCAACGTCCTCGTCGCCATGAACCCCGCGGCGCTGAAGGCCAACCTCGGCGACCTGCCGCGCGGGGCCGACATCATCGTCAACACCGACGAGTTCACCAAGCGCAACCTCCAGAAGGTCGGCTACGCCGAGAGCCCGGTGGACGACGACTCGCTCGGCGAGTGGCGCGTGCACGCCGTCCCCCTCACCTCGCTGACGGTGAAGGCGCTTGAGGGCTTCGACATCTCCAAGAAGGACGCCGAGCGCGCGAAGAACATGTTCGCGCTCGGCCTGCTGTCCTGGCTCTACCACCGGCCCACCGAGGCGACGGTCAAGTTCCTCGAGACCAAGTTCGCCAAGAAGCCCGACATCGCCAAGGCCAACGTCGCCGCCTTCCAGGCGGGGTGGAACTACGGCGAGACCACCGAGTCCTTCTCGGTCTCGTACGAGATCAAGCCCGCCAAGCTGGCCGCGGGCCTCTATCGCAACATCTCCGGCAACCAGGCCCTGGCCTACGGGCTGATCGCGGCCTCGGTCCAGTCGAAGCTGCCGCTGTTCCTCGGCTCCTACCCCATCACCCCGGCGTCCGACATCCTGCACGAGCTGTCCAAGCACAAGCGGTTCGGCATCCGCACCTTCCAGGCGGAGGACGAGATCGCGGGTGTGGGCGCGGCGCTGGGCGCGGCGTTCGGCGGCGCGCTCGGCGTCACCACCACGTCGGGCCCGGGCGTGGCGCTCAAGGCCGAGACCGTCGGCCTCGCGGTCACCACCGAGCTCCCGCTGCTGGTGGTCGACGTCCAGCGGGCCGGGCCCTCGACGGGCATGCCCACCAAGACCGAGCAGACCGACCTGCTCATGGCGATGTTCGGCCGCAACGGCGAGTCACCGGTGCCGATCGTGGCGCCCGCGACTCCGTCCGACTGCTTCGACGCGGCGCTGGAGGCGGCACGCATCGCCGTGAAGTACCGCACGCCGGTCATGCTGCTGTCGGACGGCTACCTCGCGAACGGTTCCGAGCCGTGGCGGCTGCCCGAGATCGACGACCTGCCCGACCTGTCGGTCGAGTTCACGGTGGAGCCGAACGGCGACGACGGCGAGACCTACCTGCCGTTCAAGCGCGACACGCAGACGCTGGCGCGGCCGTGGGCCGTTCCAGGCACCCCGGGTCTCGAACACCGCATCGGCGGCATCGAGAAGGCCGACGGCACGGGCAACATCTCCTACGACCCCAACAACCACGACCTCATGGTCAGGCTGCGCCAGGCCAAGATCGACGGCATCGCGCAGGACATCCCGCAGCTGGAGGTCGACGACCCCGAGGGCGACGCCCGCGTGCTCGTCCTCGGCTGGGGCTCGACGTACGGGCCGATCGCCGCCGCCGTGCGACGGGTCAGGAAGGCCGGCGTGAAGGTCGCGCAGGCGCACATCCGCCACCTGAACCCGCTGCCCTCCAACACCGGCGAGGTGCTGCGCTCGTACGACAAGGTGCTGCTGCCGGAGATCAACCTCGGCCAGCTCGCGCTCCTGCTCCGCGCGCGGTTCCTGGTCGACATCATCAGCTACAACCGTGTGCGCGGTCTTCCCTTCAAGGCCGAGGAGCTGGCCGGAGTGATCCAGGAAGTGATCGACAGTGAGTGATATCGGGACGAACGGGCACGTCACGGGCCCGGTCGCAGGCACGGGGCTCGCCCTCATCCCCCGGGCGACCGAGAAGCAGACCCTGAAGGACTTCAAGAGCGACCAGGAGGTGCGCTGGTGCCCCGGCTGCGGTGACTACGCCATCCTGTCCGCGGTCCAGGGCTTCCTGCCCGAGCTGGGGCTCAAGCGCGAGAACATCGTGTTCGTCTCGGGCATCGGCTGCTCCTCCCGGTTCCCGTACTACCTGAACACCTACGGGTTCCACTCCATCCACGGCCGGGCCCCGGCGATCGCGACCGGCCTGGCCGCGTCCCGCCCCGACCTGTCGGTGTGGGTGATCACCGGAGACGGCGACGCGCTGTCGATCGGCGGCAACCACCTGATCCACGCGCTGCGCCGCAACGTCAACCTGAACATCCTGCTGTTCAACAACCGCATCTACGGGCTGACCAAGGGCCAGTACTCGCCGACCTCCGAGGTCGGCAAGATCACGAAGTCCACGCCGATGGGCTCGCTGGACAAGCCCTTCAACCCGATCTCGCTCGCCCTCGGCGCCGAGGCGGGCTTCGTGGCCCGCACGCTCGACTCCGACCGCAAGCACCTCACCTCGGTGCTGCGCGAAGCGGCGGCCCACCGGGGCACGAGCCTGGTCGAGATCTACCAGAACTGCAACATCTTCAACGACAACGCGTTCGAGCCGCTGAAGGACCCTGGGGTGCGTGACGACATCACGCTGCGCCTTGAGCACGGCCTGCCGATCGTGTCCGCCTCCAAGGCGGTGCGCCGCGCGGCCAACGGCGGCATCGAGGTCGTCGACCGGGCGAGCGTGCCCGAGGGCGAGATCCTCGTCCACGACGCCCACAACCCCGACCCGTCGCTGGCGTTCGCGCTGTCGCGGCTCGACGAGCCGGCGTTCGAGCACGTGCCGATCGGCGTCTTCCGGTCGGTCGACCGCCCGGCGTACGACACGCTGATGGCCGAGCAACTCGACGAGGCCGTGGCCGAGCGCGGCCCCGGCCGGCTGGGCGACCTGCTGCGCGGCGGCGACACCTGGCGCGTCGGCTGAGAGCCTGAACGCCTGAACTCCGCCTGATGAGGAGGCCCTCCACGGACATCCGTGGAGGGCCTCCTTCTTTACGAAAAGTCGCTGATCAACGCACTCCGGGAGTGCCCCTCGTTCGTCCTATTCCTGGCGGCGTCGAGAGTGTGCTCCGACGCCGCCGCCGCGCGGCGGTGAGCCGGGCCGGGCCAGTGTCGATCTCCGCGAAGGGACTCACCTTTGGATCTGTACCGCGACAGTTCTCAGACCGCGCTGCGCTATCTGGGTCACGCCGGTTTCGTCGCCGAGCACAACGGTGTGCGGCTGCTCGTGGATCCCTGGTTCTACCCGGCGTTCCTGCACTCGTGGTTCCCCTATCCCGACAACCGGGATCTGGTCGACGTGGTGCGCGGCGAGCGTTTCGACTACCTGTACGTGTCGCACGCCCACGAGGACCACTACGACGAACGCCTGCTCAGCACCCTGGACAAGTCGATCACCGTGATCGTCCCGAGGTACCGCTCGAAGATCATGGTCAGGCGCTTCACGGCGCTGGGTTACCAGAACATCGTGGCGCTCGACCACAAGGAGTCCCTGGAGCTCGCGCCCGGCTTCACCGTCACGATGTACCTCGACACCAGCCACAAGGAGGACAGCGGGCTTCTGCTCGACCTCGGCGGCTTCCGCTTCCTGGACCTGAACGACTGCAACACCCCGATGTCGGAGCTGCCCGGCGACATCGACCTGCTCGCCGCGCAGTACTCCGGGGCGATGTGGTACCCCAACTGCTACGACTATCCGCCTGACGTGATGCGCAAGAAGGTGGACGCCGTCCGCGGCGACCTGCTCGACACGCTTTACCGCAAGGTGCGGATCACCGGGGCCACGGCCTACCTGCCCTCCGCGGGACCGGCCTGCTTCCTCGACCCCGTCCTCGCGCCGTACAACGACCGCGACGCGACGATCTTCCCGCAGTGGGAGGACGTCGCCGGCCAGTTCGCCGAGGCATGTCCAGGCGTCGAGGTGCTACGACTGTTCCCCGGCGACACCGTCCGGCTCGACGGGTCACGAGCGGTGGAGCGCGCGCCCGGCGCGCGGACCTCCGAGGACCTCGCCGCCTACCGCGAGCGGCGCCGTGACGAGTGGAGCGCGTTCTACGACGAGCCCGCGGAGCCGGTGACCGCCGAGGAGATCGAGTCCTACTTCGCCAAGCTGCAGAGCTGGAACAGGCGCTTCCTGGGCGACTTCGCGAAGGACATCCGCCTTGTCGCCGACGGCCGCATGTGGGACGTACGGCTGGGGCGCCTGGCCGAGCGGTTCGTCATCGAGGGCGAGGAGCCGTACGACCCGGAGTACACCCTCCTGCTGTGCCCCCGCACGATGAGGGCGATCATCGAGGAGCGCACCGGCTGGGAGGAGGCCCTGCTGTCGATGCGCGTGGGGCTCCACCGGGAGCCGGACGTGTTCGACCTGACCTTCATGAGCCTGCTGCGCTACGGCCAGCAGCCCGTGCAGACCATGCAGATGCTCCGGGAGCGGCAGAACACCGAGACCATCGAGCGCGACGGGCTTCGGATGCAACGGTTCTGCCCGCACGCCGGTGAGGACCTCACCCACGCCATCGTCTGCGACGGCGTCATCGAATGCCCCCGGCACCACTGGAAGTGGGAGGCCACGACCGGGAAGTGCCTCGAGGGGGGCGCGCTGCCGCTACGGGTGGAGTCGCTCGGGGGTCCCCCGGCGAGCCCCGCGCAGCCACCACCCCCC
>NZ_JBFBIK010000061.1:0-43402 GCF_040685555.1 Sphaerisporangium sp. NPDC088356 | reverse complement strand
ACGCTCGCCCGGGGCCGCCCGCCCTACGGGCGACCAGCGGCCCGGGCATGCGGCCTTGGGGGCCGGTCCCGGGCCGCGCCGCCCGCGCGGACAGACGGCCCCGGCAGACCAGCGACCCTAATCGAAGAAGTGACCCCGTCGATCACAGTGGCAGCTTTCCAGGCGGCAGCATTCGAAGGTGATCACGGATGCGGCTCTACGATCGCCATGCTTCGGCTGATCTCCACACGGGGTCGGGGGGCGATCGAAGGCCCGGTACTTCGTCCCTCAGCACCGGTCCGCCGAGAAGTATGGTGCGCCCTATGTAGTCTCCCTGATCATGGATGAGCCCCCCCAAACATGGCTTTCCTGTGGGGGCTCCGTCGCGCCGGATTGCACTCGTCCCTCGCCATCCGTCACGACGCGATTTTGAGAAGATCGACGCCATCGCACGTCCGGCTCAGGATGCCTCCAATGAAACCCAACGCCGCTGTTCAAGGTGGGTCTCGGACGAGAGGTATCGCCCCAACTCCTCCAGCGTGTTGCCGCATCGTACGTTCGACAGGCCGCGCTCCAGAGCCCTGGTAGACAAGCTGTGCCGGCGAACCGCGTACCAACCACCTCCCATGGCCTCGGAGATCAGCCAGTGCTTGCCGTAGGCGCTGTTCAGCTCGGTGATCGTCATAGAGGCCCCGCGCAGGCATCCTGGCCCGCCGAGGCGGAGCGTGGGTGACGTTCTTGCACCAGTACTTCGATGATCGCGCCGGATAGCGGATGGTGTTGTCTCAAATCCCTGTACCGTTCCGCTACGCGCCGGGCCGCCACGGTGAGCTCGTCAGCGGAGCAAACGGCGTACACCCGCCGCCGCGTGATCGGCGATGTCCGTCCGGTCCACCAGCGATAGGTGCGGCCGTCCGTCCACACGACGAGATCCGCCCAAACCGATACAAGCGCCAGGCCGTAGCCATCATGGACATCTGCGGTGACTCCGTGGGACTCCAGATGCTGGCATAGTCGGCGTGCCGCGCGGACAGGGGGAGAAAGAGTGATCGGGCCCTGTGTGGATGTGAATGGCCGTTGGCTCGGTACCGGTTCGGTCCAGCGAGTCCAGGCGGGGACGTTTCTCCGGCTCTCCATACGTCCCAAGCATGCGAGGCCCGATGGGACGGGGGAACTTCGGCAAGGACGACTCATGGGACGTCTTGCACAGCGTATAAACGTCCCATGACGCCGAATGAGCGACTGCGCTCCGCGATGGTCAGCAGAGGACTCACCACCAGGGAACTTGCCACGTCCGCAGGAGTGGACGTGAAGACCGTGGAACGCTGGCTCAGCACAGGCCGAACCCCACACCGCTCTATTGCTCACCGAGCAGCCGAATTTCTCCATGAAGATCTCGCCTACCTGTGGCCGGCAGTTGAGCAAGGTCGACGTGAGCAGCGCGGAAACAGCGAGCTGATCGCGGTTTACTCGACCCGCACGGATGCTCCGCTGGAGATGTGGCGTGCCATGTTCGAGCGAGCCGAGGAGCAGATCGGCATCTTGGTCTACGCGGCAGTCTTCCTGTATGAGTCGCTCCCCGACTTCAACGAGGTGCTCGCCGCCAAGGCGAAGGCTGGCTGCCAGGTGAGAGTTTTGCTTGGTGACGCCGACTCCCCCGCGATCGTCGCACGGGGCCAGGAGGAGAAGTACGGCCACGGCATCGAGTCCCGCTGTCGCGTGGCATTGATGCACTACCGGCCACTGATCAGCGCAGGCGTACAGGTGAATCTCCACGACACGACGCTGTACAACTCCCTGTACTTCGGCGACGACCGCATGATCGTTAACGCCCACGTGTTCGGGATGAACGCCTACGGGGCACCCGTCTATCACCTGCGCCGCACGGGGCAGAGCGGCCTGTATGACGCCTATGCCCAGAGCTTCGAAGCCGTCTGGGAACGCTCGCGACCAGCACCAGAGGAGTGACGGTGGCCCGCACCGAGTACTACGACGACCCCCAAGCGCCGGCGCCCAACAGCCTGGTGGTGGGAGTCTCCGCCGTCGTGACAGACGAGCACGGCCGCATCCTCATGCAACGCCGCACCGACAACAACCTCTGGGCACTCCCTGGAGGGGGCATGGACCTCACCGAGTCGGTACCGCAAGCAGCGATACGCGAGGTCAAGGAAGAGACCGGCTACGACATCGAGATCACCGGCATGGTCGGCCTCTACACTGACCCTCGGCACATAATCGCCTACGCCGACGGAGAAGTGCGTCGCCAATTTAACGTCTGCCTCACGGCGCGAATAGCGGGAGGGAGATTGGCGATCAGCGCTGAGTCCCAAGAGGTTCGATGGGTCTACCCAGACGCGGCAGATGATCTCAAGATGCACCACACGCAACGGCTACGACTACGCCACTACCTGGAAGGTCGCCAGACCCCCTACATCGGGTGAGGTGCTGGGCACACTGACCGTGCGGCGGTTTCCTACCCGCTGTTCCCGTGAAAAATGCTGTGACTACATAACTACACACCGATAGTATGGCGCGTGTGGCTCAACATGAGAATGCGCACCAGTCCGGTAGGTTTTGGTTGCCAGGCGTCAAGGAGAAGACGGTAGGTGGTTGGCTCGATCTCTCGAGCCGATGGCCCCGGCTGATTCTCGCTGACCCGCTCATTCCGTCTATGCGTGAGGCCTCCCGAACCACCTCACCGGACGGTACTTTGGTGCGGACCATGGTACCGGTCGATGACTTGCTAGCGGACGATGGCGTCGTCATCCACGGGATGCTCCGCAATCCCTCTCGAAGGATTACCCTGGTTCGGGTCGTCAGCGGGGGGCGCGCTGAGGTCATCGGTGGTGTGGTCCCCGATCCCGGAGAACAGCGGTTCCGAGCCGAGTACATGCTTGTGGGCCCACATCAATCTGGCGCCGACTCAACCTTCACCATGGCCCGACTGCGTGTGAAGCATCTTGACTCGTGGGCGAACCTGCCGGGTATCGCGATGGAGCTCTCAGACGACTGGAGCTGGATCACAGCTCGCTATCAGTCCCACGAGCAGGAATCTGTCATGTTAATGGGAGAGGCGGAACTAGCTCTCGACGCCACGATCACCCTACAGCAGCCGTCGGTTCATGGAGCTGGTTTTAAGCGGTCTGTCGAACTACGACTCGAAGAGCCAAGCGGCTTGACCGTGGACGAATGGTGGCGCCGCTTCGTGGTACCTGTGACTGAATTGCTGACCATGGCGACCGGTGTGTCCTGTCCCCCAGTGGAGCTGAAGCTACACGGAAAGGGGGACAATGAATGGGTGGATGTCCGCCACCCCCTGCTGCAGGAGTCCAGCGATGAGCCGCTCCTGGCGCACGAGATCTTCCTTACGCGTGATCGGCTTACCCTCCGCCATCTCGCGACGTGGCTGGAAGTAGCGGCAAACTTGTCGCCAATTCCGGCGTTAGTGACAGAGACGATTAACGCGCCGGGACGCCCTTTGCCCAGCCAACTGCTTGAGATGGCGAGTGCTGCAGAGGGTCTTCATCGCCGACTCATGCCCACCGATCGCAGGATGAGTCGCAGCGCGAAAGACAGGGCTAGAAGGCTCGCCAAGAAGGCTGTGCCGGAAGAGGTCCAGGAACGCGTTAGCGAGGCGCTCATGCACATTGATGAGCCCTCCTATATGGAACGGCTGCGCTATCTCACTGACCTGACCCGTTTGGCGGTGCCAGATGCGGCAGGTGTGACGGCTCAGATGCAGACGGGGAGAACTCCTGACACGACCAAAGTATGGGAAGAGCGGATCAAGGCTGTCCGCAACGGCTTTGCCCATCAGACCCCGGGGACAAAGAGCACGGAAGAAGATGAGGCGTGGAGGGAGCATGTCATCCTACTGCGTACCCTCTACTGGGTTCTCGTCGCCGCATTGCTGCTCCAGACGGGGGTGGAACCTTCGCAGCTGAAGGAAAGGGTTCAAACATATGATCCCTATAGCACACTTCTACGTCAGGCGAGGCGTTGGATTCCTGCCATCTACGCACCACCGAGCGATGACTCCCATGCCTTGGCCGGACACGGCGAGAGTTCGCCGGTAGCGACATAGCCTGTTCGCAAGATTAATTCATTGGCCCATAGGGAGCCAGATTGAGTGACCAAGTGAGTGACAACACATCCGCACGAGCGTGGACGCCCACGAACACCAAGGGATGATTACCGCAGCTCAGGTCGATCCATCTGCACCTCGGGCTCGCGTTTAGGTTGCCTGATAAGGAAGAGGTCCCAGGTTCAAGTCCTGGTAGCCCCACACAGTTTACCCAGCTCAGAGGCCGGATCCGGAGACCACGGATCTGGCCTTTGATCGCACCATCGAGTCCTCCATACGTGACGATAGGACGCACGGTGAGACGGTTCACGATTACGAGTGGTTGACAGAACGACGTTCTGTTCGTGCTGCAGTACTGAGGTAGAACGGCATGACGATTGACGGCAATGGTGACGGCAACGTCCTGCATCACCGTCCATGCTGAGCGCCTTGGCCAGAGGGGCCTGAATTGTTGAGGTCTGGAAACCTACCCAACTCGGCGTAGCCACTTGGGCCGACTGGGGTCGAACTTGCGCGAGAACGGTGGCCTGGATGGCGGCGCGAAGGTCCGGGGACAGCCTGGCGAGCGCCGTGCCGAGGTCGCCGTGTTCCACAGCGACCAGGAGCACGTCCTCGGCCGACTCCGGGTGCCTCGTCCCATAGGCGCCCGCGGTCCGTCCATCGTCGAGCGATGAGCTGTGCGGAGAGGCACCGGAGCGGCGCATGATGGAAATCAGTTTGCGGATCGCGATCGTCCAGATCCACGCCGCCGCGTCCGCCTCCTGAGCCCGGTAGCGACGGGCGCCCTGCCAAAGGATGACGGAGGTGTCCTGGATGGCGTCGGCGACCAGGTCGGGATCGGCACAGCGGCGGGTCAGACGCACGCGCAGCGGCCGCGCGTGCAGCGTTCTCAGCGCCTCGACCCGTCCCGCCGCGACGGCCGCGAGAAGTTCGGCGTCGTCGCTGTGCGGGCCGACCGGAGCTTGGTCCCGTCGTCGCTTGACCAATCGCTGCACGTTTTGTTTATCGCGCAATGCGGCGCGCTCGGTTCTGTGGCAGGGAGAGAATTTCCGGGCCGCCGGGCGTCTTTCAGTGGGCGCTGGAGCCGGAGAGGTTGAGCCCGACCACCCCGGCCACGATCAGTACGATCGAGAGCACACGCAGGAGTTCCACGGGGTCACCGAACCAGGCCATGCCGACGATCGCCGTTCCCACCGCCCCGATCCCCGTCCAGGCCGCATAGGCCGTGCCGACGGGAAGGTCACGCAGACCGGCCGTGAGCAAGGCGAAACTGACGACTGCGCAAACCGCGAACGAGACGGTCGGCCACGGTCGCCGCAGCCCCTCGGAGAACTTCAACGATACGGCGAACGCGGTCTCGAAGAACCCCCCGAGGACGATGAATACCCAGGCCATGGAGCCTCCTGAGGATGGGAGGCCGCCCGACCCGGTCCGCACCTCGCGGAGACGGGTAGAGCGGCTGAACGGGAGTCGGACAGCGATCTATGGCACGAGCACCGCGCGTCCCGGGACGAGCCCGCGCTCCAGGTCGTCGAAGGCTCGCTGCGCCTCGGCGAGCGGGTAGGACACGACGTGGGACTGGAGCAGACCGCGCTCGTACAGCGCGATCAGCTCCCGGAGGTCCTGGTAGGTCCCGACCATGTTCCCCTGGACCCGGAGTTCCTTGAGCACCAGGTCCATGGTCGGAATGCTGCTGGTCCCGCCGTAGCCGACCGCCGAGTACAGGCCCTTGGGGGCGAGCAGACTCACACTGAGCGCCGGCGCATCGCCCTCGCCCACGAAGTCGAAGACGGCGGTGGCGCCCTCACCGCGGGAGACCTCCGCGACCACTTCGGCCGCGTCGTCCCCGGCGACGTGGTCGGCGCCGACGGACTTCGCCAGGTCCCGTGCCGCCTCCTTAGGGTCGACCGCGATGATGACGCAGTCGCTCATCGCCCGCAGCATCTGGATCGCCAGGTGGCCGAGGCCGCCGCACCCCAGGACGACCGCGACGCTCTCGGAGGTCAGCCGGCCGATCTCCCGGCGGATCGCGTGGTAGGCGGTTATCCCGGCGTCCGCGAGGGGCGCGACATTGCGGCAGTCGGTGGTGGACGCCAAAGGGACGAGTGCCCGGGCGCTCGTCCGGACGAACTCGGCCATCCCACCGTCCACCGCCAGGCCCACGAACTGGTTGTCGGTGCAGCGCTGGTCCTCGCCGCGGCGGCAGGCCGGGCACAGCCCACAGGTGATCATCGGATGCAGGACCACCTTCGCCCCGAGTTCGACGCCGCGCACGCGCCTGCCCTTCTTGGCAACCACGCCGGCGACCTCGTGGCCCAGGGTGAACGGCAGCGGAGTCGGGAAGACGTCGGCGAGTTCGCCGTGGACGGCGTGCAGGTCGGTACGGCAGACTCCGGCGCCCTCCACCTGGACGATGACGTCGTCATCGTCGATCAGGTCCGGCTCGGGTACGTCGGCGACGACAGGGGTGACTCCGTACTGCTCCAGACGAACGGCGAGCATGCCGTCCCCTCCTTCGGTCGAGTGGTGAGCCGCCCGGCGCACGCGCGCCGGGCGTGGTTTAGGTGTGTCGGCTATGACCCGAGACCAGCCCCGGCGGCGAGGTCGACCGCCGGGACCCCCGAGGTCCGCGGCAGGGCCCGAGCGGGTACGAGCCACAGGAACGCGCCGTAGATCAGAAAGGCGGCGAGCGCGGCCGACAGGAAGCTGAGGTCGATGCCCCCCGCGGCGTTGCGCCACGGTCCCTCCATCAGCGGTGGAGTGTTGGCGAACAGCAACCCGAGCACGACCGACAGAATCCAGGCGGCCATCGCGTACACGTTGACCCCCCGGCTGAACCAGTAGATCCCGCCGGTCGTGCCGACGTTGAACACCTGCAGGTCCTCGGGGACGTACCGGCCGCGCAGAGCCAAGTGCCCCATCACGTTGATGACCAGCCAGGGTGCGGTGATCACGGTGAGCAGGGTGGTAAAGGCGGTCACGAAGCCCAGCGCGTCCCAGACGAGAGCCCCCAGGTAGACCAGCCCCACGCCGACCACGCTCACGACGATCGTGGCCTTGACCCGGCTGAGTCGCGGCACGAGCGAGGAGGTGTCCAGGCCGGTGCCGTACAGGGCCATGGAGCCCTGGCCGCATCCACCGAGCAGCCCGACCACGACGAGGGGTACGGCGTACCAGGTGGGCGAGACCCCGACGAGGCCGACGACGAAGTCGGTGGTTCCCGGAGCCATCATGCTGGTGAAGTACGCGGCGAACAGCAGGGCGAACCAGCAGCCGAAGAAGATGCCGGCGCTGCCCCACCAGGCGCCTGCTCGCGCGGCCCTGACCGGCAGGTACCGGGCGTAGTCGTTGGCGAAGGGGCCGTAGGACAGCGCGAGCGAGGCCGAGGTGACCACCGAGAGCACCCAGGTCGGCCAGAAGCCGCCGAGCACGTAGTGACCGCCCGCGTAGCCCGGGTCGAAGTCCGGGAGTTTGATCAGTACACCGACCACCAGCAGCACCGCGACGATCGGGGCGATCAGCTTCTGGGAGGCGATGAGGGTGGCGTGCCCGATCAGCGCGAGCACGACGGTTATCACGCCGATCAGGCCGTAGGCGATGGCGAACTGGAGCGTCCCCTGCGGCAGGGCGAACAGCTTGTGCGCGCCCGCCACCACCGCCTGGCCACCGGTCCAGACGGCCAGCGCGTAGAAGCCGATCGCGATGAAGAGAACGACCAGGGAACCGACCAGACGGCCGACGACGCCGAAGAAGGCTCCGCTGCTGACCGCGCTGTTGGTGCCGGTCCGCGGCCCGATCAGCCCGACGGGTCCGAAGAAGGCGGTCCCGAGCAGTGTGCCGACGGTGATCGCCCAGAAGGACGCCCACCACCCGAGTCCGAAGAGAATCGGCAGTGCGCCGAGCACGATCGTGCCGAAGCACATGTTCGCGCCCAGGAACACGGTGCCTACATCCCTCGGCCGATCCTGCCGGTCCTCTGGGGGGATGAAGTCGACTCCGCGCGTCTCGATCTGGCCCACCTCGTCAGAGGATGGCCGATGCGGGGGGGTGGTCTGCGTCGGTGTCATGGGCGTGTCTCCAGTCGTAGAGTCCACCCTGGATGGAGGGGCTGTGGTGGTGGTCCCGGGTGGTGGGGCGCAGTGGAGCGAGGTCAACGAACTTCGCCGGGGGCGGCAGGGGGAGAAGCGGTGCCGGGGGTGTCCGCGCCCGGTGGGCCGGCGATCCAGCGAATGGCCCTTACCGGGCATTCCTCGATCGCCTCGGTAACCGCCTTGACGTCCTCGGCCGCCACGTCGACGACCAGCGCCTGCGCGAACCCCCAGTCGTCGAGGGTGAAGTGCCGGGCCGCCACCTCGAGGCAGATGGCGTACCCCTGGCACTTGCCGGGATCGACACGTAGTCTCATCAGCTGCCCATCGCACTCGGCACGGGCTCGCGGGCCCGTGCGATCGTCGGTTCGTCCGCGGAAGGCGGGAGCGTCACCAGCAGGTGCCCCCACCGGGGGTCGCCTTCCACCTGGCCGCACTGGGGACAACCCGCGGCGAGATGCCGCGTCACCTGCTGCGGGTGGTGGTGCAGGAGCGTGCGCAGCAGCCCGGCGATGGCATCCGGAACGGCGCAGGCGCCGCGGCCGCGAAGCTGGGCCGCCCATCTGGGCAACAGCTCCGCGTACGGGACGCCCGGCCGGGGGCGGCCCAGTTCGGCGAGGGTGGCCGCGATCCCGGCGGACGAGGCCATGCACATTCCGCACTGCCCCGCGTTGTGCCGCGCGTAGTACGCGACGACGTCCGCGGCGACCTTGACGGGACAGGCCGGGGCCTCGAGCAGGTGCAGGGAGCCGCAGCCGAGGCCGCCGCCCCGCCGCCGCACGCCATGGTGGCTCAGCTCCAGGTCCGGCCAGGCCGGGATGAGGCCGCCGAAAAAACCACCGATGAGCACGTTGAAGCCGGAGTCCTCCCGGCCAAGGTGCTCGCGCAGGAGCTCTCCGAGCGGCAGGCCGGTGGGGAGCTCGTACAGTCGCGGCGGCCGGCCGGCCCCCGAGACCGTGGCGAGGAAGGTGCCGCCCGCCGGCCGGGCATCCGGCAGCCCCGCGAGTGCGACGCACGCCAGTGTCTCCACATTGAGCACGAGCGTGGGAGCACCCCGCACACCGACCTGGAAGGGCCGCGGCGGCTTGTCGGTGGGCCGGGCGATCCCGGTCGTCAACGCCCGTACGACGGCGGTCTCCTCGCCGGCGACGTAGGTGTCCTGCGCGGCGAAGACGTGGACCACCGTGGCGATCGAGTCCCCGAGTTCGGTAAGGGCGGCCCGCACAGCCGACCGGGCCGCCGTGTCGGCCACGTAGACGTACGCCTCCGTCGCCCCCAGCGCGGCGGCGACGGTGAGCAGCCCGTCCAGTACCAGGTGCGGCCGGTAGCGCAGGAGGTAGCGGTCCTTGACGCTGAGCGGCTCGCCCTCCGCGCCGTTCGCCACCACCGTCGGTGGCGCCGACGCCGTGGCGGCCCCCCGGGCCACCGCCCGGATCTTCACCAACGTGGGGAAGGCGGCGCCGCCGCGCCCGAGGAGGTTGCCCATGCCTGGAGCGCCGGCGAGCCGCTCCAGGCGATCCGCGGCGGTCCCCGACCTGCTGAGGTTCCGGTAGCCACCGCGGGACGTGTACTCGTCGCGGGTCTCCCGGACGAACGGCGTGGCACCGAGGAGACCGCGGTCGTCTCCCCGCCAGCCATACGTCTCATGCAGGGCGAACGGGGACGCCAGGGGATCCACGACCATGATGTGCACCCTTCGACGAAGGAGGGGAGCCGGCTGGTGAACCGGCCGGAGGGAGATCAGTCCGGGAAGGAGAAGTGCCCGGTGCCCTCGAGGAAGCCCATGACGAGGACGGGGGCTCCGCTGGTGACGGAGTCGCCGCTGCGGGCGGTGCCAAATTCCAGGTCGAGGTCCACGGTCCCGGTGACGCCCTTCCACCGTCCGGTGCCGCCGTCGATCGTCATGGTTCCCTTGTCCCGGCCGTCCACCATGAACCAGTCGACGTGACCGAGCAGCAGCTCGTCGGTGCGCAGGTCTTCCAGCCGCACCGCGCCGTAGCCGCGGGGCACCGAACCGTCGGGGGCGACCTCGTCCTGCCCGGTGAACAGCGTCCTGAAGTAAGCGGGTTCCTGCCCCGAAACGGCTACCTTCGTCACCAGGTCGGCTTCGTAGCCGACCGTCTTCAGCTCGGTGCTGCCCCGCAGCGGGACCTGCCGGCCCCACTGGGCCAGGCCGCCCGAGATCCACATCACCTCTCGCTGAGCCATTTCTTCGCGGTTCCTTCCTGTTCTGAGAACTCGGGGGCGCAGCGTGTCCCCTCGAGCGTTGGTCGGGGAGTCGGTCCTGCGCGGGCCGCTTCCTGCGCGGGCCGCTTCCTGCGCGGGCCGGTTCCTACGCGGGGAGGCGGGACGCGAGGTACTTCTGGAGCTGCCAGAGCGGCTGCTCGTGAGCCTGAAGCACTCCGCCTGTGGCGTACTTGGACCTCGCCGAGGCCTGCACCGCCTCGTTCACGCTGGCGTCCTGGGTCTGGACGACCCTCAGGAACTCGGTCGCTTCCTGGATCTTGGCCTCGAAGTCCTCCGCGCCGAGGTGCTCGTTCGGCACGAGGAAATGGATCTCCAGACGGTGGGTCTCCGGTCCGGTGGGAAGCGAACGGAACCAGAACGTGATGTCCGGCCCCGGCGCGCACAGGTATGCCGGGAACTTGGAGAGCAGCAGGGTGTGCGACCGCTCGAAGGCGCTCAGTCCTGTCTTGGCCGGGAGGAACAGCGGGTGGAGCAGATGGCCGTCCTCCTCGCCGATCGCCACGTCGGGACCGGCCATCATCCGCGCGTAGTAGAAGTCCGACCCGGTGTGGTGACCTTGCTCGCACCTGCCCAGCCGCCACAGCGGCTGCAGCACGTTCTTGTGGATGCCGATGTGGTGGTAGACCTCGAGGAAGTTCTCCACGACGATCTTCCAGTTGACCTTCGACTCCCCCCAGTCGATGACCGAGGCGATCTGCCAGTCGGTGAGGTCGTAGCCTCCCTGCGTCTCGGCGACCAGGGACATGTCGAACGGGATGTCGGTGTCCGCGTCCAGGTTGACGAAGACGAACCCCTGCCAGATCTCACTGCGGATCTCCCGCAGGCCGTGCGCCGCCCTGTCGAATCCCGGCCGTGCCGACATCTCGGGCGCGCTCAGCAGGCTCCCATCCAGCCGGTAGATCCAGGCGTGGTAAGGGCATTCGAAACGGGCCACGCAGCCGCTGATCCGCTCCTCCTCGCTGCGCTCGCCGCCCATCAGGTCGGCGTATCGGTGCCGGCAGACCCGGGAGAAGACGCGGACCTGGTCGTCGTTGCCGCGGACCACCATGAGCGGCTCGCCCGCCAGGTCGATCGCCCGGTAGCTGCCCTTGTCGGGGACCTCCTCGACGCGGGCGATGCAGATCCAGTCCTTGCGGAAGATGTGCTCGAGTTCGTACTCGTAGTACTCGGGATCCCAGTAGGCCCGGGTGGGCAGCGGGCGGCTCTCCTCCAGGGGAAGAGCCGCCTGCTCATGGATCTGCTGCACCAGCGCCTGCACGACGTTCGCTGTCGGACGGCTCAGAACCTCAGTCACCTGACTCCCTGCCTCTGCCGAGTTGTCATGATCTGCTGGTGCCGGGAGGGGCACCCGCTGGACAGCAGGCTAGGAATGGAGCGGTGAGGAACACATTGGCGGAAAAGCCACTCCGGGGACGGCGTGGCTAAGGGATGATGAGGCCCTCCTGGAGGGCTCGGGCCACCGCACCGGACCGCGAGCGCACCGAGAGCTTCTCCATCACGCGTTCCACGTGCGCACGGACGGTGCGGGTGGTCACGACGAGTTCGGCTGCGATCTCGTCGTTCGTGCTCCCGGCCGCCAGGTGCGTCAGCACCTCCAGCTCCCGGTGGCTGAGCCGGTACCGCTGCTCGCACTCGGTCATGATGAGGACGAAGATCCGGTCGCGACAGCGAAGGAGGCGACAGCTGTACCAGGTTCCCCGGTCGTCCAGCCAGGTGAAGGGGGTGTCCGCCTGCTTCGCCCGCGCCAGTCGTGCGACGGCCTGGCGTAACGGGGAGCCCGGATCAAGAAGTTCGGGCGAGGTCACGCCCTGGACCGCCTCCGTCGTGCCGTCCGGCATGATGGCGACAGCCGTCCGTTCCGCCGACAGCACGGAGGCCAGCGAGCGCGCGTCCCGCAGGGGATCCACCAGATTGGCCAGAACTCCGGCGAGGACCCCGATGGAGGTGACGGCCTCATCGGACGGCGGGGTGCGCGCGTCGTCAACCGACATGATCATGAAGCCGACGTCGCGGCCGCCGTCGGCGGTCAGCCCCATCAGCAGGCCTTCGGGGTATCCGGCCGGCCGGAGGTGCTCGGCGATCGGCCGGAGGGAGAGCGGGTCGATCGGCAGGTCGCACTCGCGCATGGGCCACCCTCGCAGGCTGCGCGCGTAGGGCTCCAGCATCTCGACCCGGAAGTTCTCGCCGGTCAGGTAGTCCGAAAGCTGCCGCGAATAGCCCACCTTGACGGCCGGCCGCTGTCTCTTGGTGATCGGGTCGAACCCCGTGAGCAACACCGCCGTGTACGGCACGACCGCCCGCAGCTCGTCCAGGATGAGCTGGATCCGCTCCTCCACCCGGCCGCCCGCGAAGGCGAGGGCCGCGACATTGGAGACCGTTCGCATGGCCCGTCCGTCGAGCGGAATGGACACGCGACGAGGGACGAGGGAAGTCTGATTGTCCATCGGTCACACTCACCAATCCAGGTCCTGGCGGACTCTGGGGGGACATTATGTCCCTGTCAATTCATTGCACAGCGCGTTTCTGGCACTGTGTCCAGATTGGTATGAGAGCTTCGGGTGTGAGTATCAAGCCGTTCACAACAGGTGCGTGAGCGGGTGGTAGCTCAACCGCGCGCGATCGAACATCCACCGCCGCCGCTCCGCGTCCCAGGCCCAGGCGCCCGTGGTCAGCGCGAGCGTGAAGAACTCGAACAACTCCTCCAGCGAGGACAGCGATGGCGGCGTAGGGGTGACCCGGGCCATGCGGAGCAGCGGAGCAGGACCGGCCGAGGCAGGATCGGCCTGGCAGTCCACGGCGAGGATGTAGCCGTTGCCTGCCCGGAACAACGGCAGCCAACCGGGGGCCCAGACCCCGTCGTCGGCGGCGTCGGCGTCGCCGTCGAAGTCCCTCAGGGCCATCGCGTGCCGCCGGTCACGCTCCCGCAGCGCCTCTCCCAACGAGAGCGGCAACCAGTGGCCGATGAGCCAAGGAGCCACCACCCGGGATGTCGGCTGGGCGCCGTCGTGCCGGCGCAGGTACGCACGGACCTCGCACGGCAGCACCAGGCCGGAGGGGCGCAGGAGATCGTCGATCTCCGCGTCCCGCAGCCCCGGGGCGAGACGGTGTCCACCCACCACCTTGTCAAGCACTCCCTCAAGGACGTCGAGACTTCTCACTGATCGAGTCCTTCCGGGGGCGACGGGGCTCCGCTCCGTCTGGTTAAGGACGGTCTCCCGCAACATATTCGCGATGCCCGGATCCTGGCCAGTGCCCACCGCTCCACCTGGCAGCGGGTCGCGGCCACGAAGACCTGGCGCATGGACTCCGAGTCGATGCCGTGGTCAGGGAGGTCCTTCGTAGCCGGCCGGAGGCTCGTCACCTTCGTACTCCTGCACTGGACGGCCGGCCAGGAACGCCCGCAGAGTCGCCAGATAGAGGGCCGGTTGATCCTCATAGGCGTCGTGACCGGCATGACGGAGGTACACGAGGCTGGCCTGGTCCAGCACGTGCCGGTAGTCGACGGCCGAGGACCAGCTCAGGTATCGTAGTAGATCCGCGTGATCTGCACGGCAGGTGCGGCGGCCTGGGCGGGGGCGACGAGCAGGGGAACGGTGACGGCCGCGACCAGCAGGCCAACGGTACGCGGGACGTGACGCAAGATGTGCTCACTCCTGAGACTTGGGACACAACGGAGTATGATGCTCACCGTGCACCCGAGGTCGGGCTCCAGCGCCTCGCAGCGGTACAGCGGAGTGTCGAGAAAATCGGATCGATCACCCGGCGAGCCGCCCGGATCCGAGCAGTGTCGAGGCGCATCTCCTGCATGACGCAGCAGCGTAGCGCCGTCGGCGCTGTTCCATTTGGTGGAACGCCCGGCGACCGGTGCCCATACTGGGAGCTGAGTCAGCACCGACGGAGAGGGGCTGCGGTCCGATCTGCCACGTGACAACAGGCGCGCACACCGCCGGACTCGTATGAATGTTCCGCAACAGTTCTCACAGCTCGGCGCCTACAGCAGTACCCGCGACCGAATGCTGATCGTTGCCTGACAAGGAAGAGGTGCCAGGTTCAAGTCCTGGTAGGCCCACCATCCAGAACGTCCCGCAGGGAACATCGTGCGGGGGGTGTTCTACTGTGACCCGTCCGTCTCGGAATCAGCAGTGCGGACCCCCTGGCGGAGCGCCCACATCGCGACAGCGAGGGCCAGCAAGCGCACCAGGTTGCCCCGGTGCCAGGTCTGAACAAGCCTGCGGACTTCCGTCGCGCTGAGCGGCTCGTTGCTTCGCAATAGTGCAAGGTTGACGGTTCGTACCAGATAGGCGGTCAGTGCTGTCGCCGATACTGTGCTCACCGCGGCCGTGATGATGACACGTCTGTCACCACCGGATCGCCAACCGTCGATCAGAGTGGCCGCGGTGGCCGCGAGGGTCACCGGTGCCACCGGGAGGTAGTAGCGCAGCGGGCTTCCGGCACCCAGGAGCTTCGGCGCCCGGTCCGATCGGGCGTCCACCAGCAGTTGAGGCATGTCGACCATCGCCTCGTAGACATTGCCGAAGAACCAGTGGACCTGACCCAGCCGGGCTACCACGGCCACGGCTCGCGATTGCTTACCCGACTTGTTCCGCACGCCAGTAGCATCCCAGATCTCGACGCTCGAACTATTCACCTCTTCTGCGAAGGGGGGCAATCGGGTATTGCCCCGAGGGCGATGACCTCGCCCGCCCCTATCAGGTCGCAACCCGGGTTCTCCTCGCTGGTGAAGCGTCCCGAGTCAAGGGCGGTCGGCCTCATTTGTAGACGATCGACTCGTTCCCCTTGCCGGGGAACACCATGATCAGCAGTTGTACGGCGCCGTCTGGGGCATCGATGACCTGGGTGACGAGCTTTCGGCCTCGCAGGTGGACCCGGACCCGGTAGGACCCCGGGCCGGCGGACGTGAGACCGGGTAGGCGTTGTCCATCACCGTCCACGAGGTTCAGAGAGCCACTTGGACTCTCGTAGCCGACTTCGACCACCTCCTCCCAGCCCTTGATCTCCAACGGCGGTCGCCTGGTGTAGGACTCGGCGGTCACGCAGGCGTGCCCGATCTCGTCGGCCGCCCAGATCGTCAGAGCTCCCCGCTCGCTTCCGACCAGGTCCTCCACCATCTCAGGGATGGTGCCCTCGTAGCCCTCGTCCCATCCGTTTATCGTCCAGAACTCGGTCCACATGGTGGCCCGTTTCTGCCGTACCGGCCTGATCTTCGGCTGGTGCGTCGGATGCGCCGCGCAGGCCTTCTCCTTCTCAGCGACGTACGCGGCCTCTTCCGCTTTCTCCTGCTGGGCGTCCGCCTCCTGCGTCCGGGCCACCTCGGGGCACAGGCTTGCCAGCGACCCGGCCAAGGACGCCTGCGGTGCCTCTTGTACGGCCTGCGCGTTGACATCGCCCCCATGCTGTACGGCCAGGCCGCACAAGTGGTGTCCCTGGGCCAGCACCTCCCGGTCGGGAACCTCACTCCACCCGGCGACACCCACCTTGTCGTAGGAGTAGCCACGGACCTCGCACAGGAAGATCTTCTCCGCCTTGCTGAGTCCCCTGACCGGGCCGTCACCGAATCCGGTGCAGCCGAGTTCGTACTCGCTGCTCACCCTGCCGGGAGAGGTGGACTCGGCTGCGAGCAGGAGGGTCGCCGAGACCGTCAGGACAGCGACCGCCGTACGGACGAGCGGGCCGCGCCGCACGAACTCCCGCCGGGGAGAGCGTACGGCCAGCAGCACCAAGAGCGGGGGAGCCAGGAAGTAGAGGTCCATGCCCACGCGCCGGTTCACTATGTCCGGTGGTCCCGGCCAGTCCATGCATTGCGGGCTGAGTGCCGAGTCGAGGTCGACCAGTAGGAGGTCATGGAGCTGGAGGAGAAGTAGTGCCGCTGCGGCGGAGCGGGCGGCGATCCTGCCGAGCCCGTAACGCCCGCTCCGGATGCTCAGATACCAGCCTGCGAAGCCCAAGACGATCAGCGGTGCTCCGCCGTACCAGAAGACAGGGATGTCGACGAGCACATCTTCCGGATATCTGATCAGGTCGTAGAGCCAGTTGCTCGGACACGGGTACCAGAACACTGAGGCGTAGCTCTGGATGCCGTCGTTCCCGGTCAGGAGCGATTCGATCCAGTAGTAGAAGTCGGGGCCCAGCGCGGTGAGCAAAGCCATCGTCCAGAGAACGCATGATCGTCGAGCCACGACAGCGAAGACTATCTATCACGACATATATGGCTACGAACCCGTACGCCATGCAACCGCACGCGTCGGGCAGGACGGCCATCGTCAGGGGTGCGAGCAAGGGAATCGGGCCGGCGGTCACTGCGAGCCGCGGGGGAACTGGGAGCAGCGGAAGGAGCCGACGGACTGGCCGCCGAGGGTGATGACGACGGTGATGGCGTCCGGGTCGATGTTCGAACGTGCGGCGAGGGCGCTCGCGGCCGTACACGTGAGCTGCCCGATCCACAGTATCGGCCGCGTGTCCTGCGGCACGGCTGTCGGCATCGGCCGCGTGTCCTGCGGCACGGCTGTCGGCATCGGCCGCGTGTCCTGCGGCGCGGCCGCCTGCTTGGGAAGGGGTAGCGAGATGCGCACCTTCGCCTGGCTCGCGGTGACCTTGGTCGGCGTGTAGTCGGGCGTAAGCTCGCTGTCGATCCCCCGTTTACGCTCCGCCGCGGTGGGCCCGTCGAGCAGGAGGCCGATCGTCTCCTTGAGCGGCGGCCAGGGGATGGGACGGGTCACGACCTGCAGATGTGAGCCCGACACGAAATAGAGCCGGGTGCTCGGGCGGAAGCCGATCGCCGGCTCGCCCCCGTCGGTGACGCCGGTCGGAGTGATGCCGCAGCCTGCCACCAGTGCCACCGCCATCGCGACCAGGGCCGGCGCCATCGCGGCCAGTGCTCGACGCCTTCCGGTCATGCGCCCTCCTCCTGGCCGCGCGGCAGGGACAGGGTGAACACGGCCCCGCCGCCCGGCCGGTTGGCCACCTCGATGTCGCCGCCGTGCAGGCGCGCGTTCTCGTGGGCGATGGCCAGGCCGAGCCCGCTGCCCTCGGATCTCACCCGCGCCACGTCGGCCTTGTAGAAACGGTCGAAGACGTGGGGGAGGATCCGCGGGTCCAGCCCCTCGCCCCTGTCCTCGACCTGGACGACGACGCCCTCTCCGTGATCGCTGAGTCGTACCGTCACCGGAGGCGCACCGTGGTCGAGCGCGTTTCCCACGAGGTTGGCGACGATCACGTCGAAGCGACGCGGGTCCAGCCGGACCCGGATCCCCGGGGGCAGCGTTAGTTCGACCCGGTCGGTCCAGCCGCGGGTGCGCAGGCAGGCTCGGATGGCGTCCGCCGCGTCGACGTCGTTGTGGATGAGCGTGGCGGCTCCGGCGTCGAACCGTGAGATCTCCATGAGGTCCTCGACCAGCCGTACCAGCCTGCCGACCTCGAGGTTCATCAGGCGGGCCGCCTTTTCGAGATCGCTTTCGAGGCGGCCGGCCTCCTCCTCGAACATGTCCGCCATCACCAGGATGGAGGCCAGGGGAGTGCGCAGCTCGTGGGACACGTCGGCGACGAACCTGCGGGCCTTGATCTCCATGCCGCGCAGCTCCGAGACGTTCGTCTCCAGGGCGGCGGCCGTGGCGTTGAAGGTGTTCACCAGCCTGGCCAGCTCGTCGCTGCCGCTCGCCTTGAGGCGCGTGTCCAGCTCCCCTGTACCCAGCCTGCGCGCGGCCCGGTCGAGATCGCGTACCGGGCGCAGCACCCCGCGCGCGGCGACCAGGGCGAATACCACGGCCAGCACCACGACGGGGATCACACCGTGTTGCGCCGCGGTGACCAGCGCCGCCTCGTCCCCCTCCTCCTTGGTGAGCGGTGTCACCAGGTAGACCTGCACGCCGGACGGCGCCGCCTTCTTGCCCAGCATCACCGGCGTGCCGACCACCAGGTACGGGGTGCCGGACCTGATGACCCGCTGGTAGAAGAGCCGGTTGCGCCCGACGACGGTGCGGCGCAGCTGGGGGGTGACGGCGCCGGTGTCGTCCCGGGAGGCGATCAGCCCCGAGTCGCGGTATGCCGCGGCGCCGGTGGCCTCCAGGAACGACGGCGCCACCCGGTTGGCCAGCTGTTGCAGCGCCGCGCGGTCAGGGGGGTGCTGCATGTTCTCGGTGAGGGTCGCCACGCGCAGCCGGAAGTCGTTGATGACCGACCATTCCGTACGCGTGAGCATGAGGTCGCGCGCCTGACGGTAGATCAGCCCGGCGGCGGTGAGCGCGCTGAGCCCGGCGAGGAGCACGAAGACGATCACCAGGCGGGCACGCAGGCCCCGTACCCAGATCGGCAGGCGGAGCCGCCGGGACACCGGGTTCACAGAGGTCCGAACCGGTACCCGAACCCGCGTACGGTCTGCACGTAACGAGGCCTGGACGGGACGTCCTCGATCTTCGTGCGCAACCGCTGCACGCACGCGTCCACCAGGCGGGAGTCGCCGAGGAAGTCGAGCTCCCAGACCGACTCCAGCAGTTGCTGGCGGCTGAAGACCTGACTGTACGCGGCGGACAGTTCCAGGAGCAGCCGTAGCTCCATCGGCGGCAGGGTGAGCGGGATCCCGGCTTTGGACACCGTGAGCGAGCCACGATCGATGACCAGGTCACCATGGGTCTCCTGAGCGGTGACCGCCGAGGCGGCGGGGCCCACGCGGCGCAGGACCGCGCGGATCCGCGCTTCGAGCACGCGCGGGCGGACCGGCTTGACGACGTAGTCGTCGGCCCCCGCCTCAAGCCCGCTCACCACATCAAGGTCATCACCACGGGCTGTGAGCATGACGATGGGCGTGGGCCCACCGGCCCGGATCCGGCGGCACACCTCGAACCCGTCGAGTCCTGGAAGCATCAGATCGAGCACGACGATGTCCGCCGGAGCCTCCAGCAGCCGCTTCAGGCCGTCCTCGCCTGTCCGGGCCACGTCGACGTCGTGCCCGTGCCGGCTGAGTGAGAGGCGAAGGCCCTCCCGTACGGACGGGTCGTCCTCGATCAGCATCACCCTGGCCACCGGTCAATTATCAGCCGAGCTCGGGCGGCTTACCCGCAATTGGGACATCCATTACAGGCTCATGACAATCCGGTCATGGTCAGCGGACATTTCACTGCCACGATCGAGCTCGTTCCCGACCAGTGACGTCTGTGTCCGGTGCGCGACGGCGGGGTCTCTCCGCCCGCCACCGCTGAGGAGGATGTATGCGATTCGCCCGTACCGCACTAGCCGCGGCCGCTTTCAGTGTGGCCATGCTGACCGTGACCGGGCCGGCCATGGCCGACGACGGTCCCAAGGCCACCCCCAAGCCCGTGCCGAGCCAGCAGGCCGCCCGCCCGAGTGCCGCGCCGGTGAAGGACACGGACACCCCGAGGCCGGCCAGGGACGTGCCGAGGGGCGCTCCGGAGACCGGTGGCGGCCCTGGGGCGAACCCCCTGGTGCCGTTCGGCGGTGCCCTTCTCGCCGCGGGGGCCGGGATGGGCGCGCTGGTGCTGCGCCGTCGTGCGAGCGACCACGCCTGACATGCCGGGAGTACGACGCGGCGGCCGTCATGCCCTGGGCGTGGCGGCCGCCGCCGCCATTCTGACGGGGGCCGTACTGGTCGGCCGTGGCCTGCTGCCCCCTGACGTCCCTCCGTCCCCGCCCGCACAGGCGGTGTCGCTCGACCCCGCCTTGATTCCTCATGCCATCGCAGTCGATCCCGTTCTCGTACGGTCCGCCCCCCGGCGCCTGGATGTACCGAAGATCGGCGTCCACGTGTCCCTCGGCCGGCTCGGGCTGAAGCCGGACGGAACGGTGCAGATCCCGCCGGTCGAGCACCCGGAGCAGGCGGGCTGGTACGAGAAAGGGGTCACTCCCGGGGAGCGGGGCGCGGCGGTGATCCTCGGCCACGTCGACGGCGGAGGGCGCGAAGGCGTCTTCTACGACCTCGGGCGCATGCGTGCCGGCGACGCCATGTCCGTGACCCGCGTGGACGGCTCGGTGGCCCGGTTCGTGGTGGAGTCGGTCGAACTCGTCGCCAAGAACAGGTTCCCCACCCAGCGCGTGTACGGCCCGCTCGACCACGCGGGCCTCCGCCTGGTGACCTGCGGCGGCACCTTCGACCAGCGGACCGGCCACTACACGAGCAACGTGATCGTCTACGCCCGCCTGACCCGGTAGCGGCGCACGTCCGCGGTGAGCACTGCTCTGCGGCAGTATGGCGGGGTGGGAAGTGTGTCGGCGCGCTCGATGCGGAGAGCCGGATGAAGGACTCAGCGGTGGACGCCTATCTGGCCAGGATCGGTGCCGCGCGGCCCGACCGTCCCGATGCCGAGGCGCTGCGGCGGCTGCAGCACGCGCACCTGCTGTCGGTGCCGTTCGAGAACCTCAGCATCCACCTGGGCGAGCCGATCGTGCTCGACGGCCCGTCGCTCGTCGAGAAGGTCGTCGATCGCCGGAGGGGCGGGTTCTGCTACGAACTCAACGGCGCCTTCGGCACATTGCTCACCGCGCTCGGTTACCAGGTGACGCTGCTGTCCGCCCGGGTGTTCGAGGATGACCGCCCTGGGCCGCCGTTCGACCATCTCGCCCTGCGGGTCGATCTGGACGAGCCGTGGCTGGTCGACGTCGGTTTCGGGAAGTTCAGCCGGCACCCGCTGCGCCTTGAAGCGAGGGACGACCAGCACGATCCGGGCGGGGTCTTCCGGATCACCGAGCACGGCGGGGACGTGGACGTCATCCTGGACGGCAGGCCGGAGTACCGGCTGGACCTGCGGCCGTACGAACTGGGCGACTTCGTCCCGACCTGCTGGTGGCAGCAGACCTCGCCGCTGTCCCACTTCACCCGGTCGCTCACATGTTCGCTGATGACCGAGCCCGGCCGGGTGACCCTGAGCGGCACCAAGCTCATCAGCACCGTCGACGGCGAGCGCCGGGAGCACGTGCTGGACGGCGACGCCGACGTCCTCGCCGCCTACCGCACGTACTTCGGCATCACCCTCGACAGGGTGCCCACCGTGGCCACCGCGTCGGAGTGAGCAGGGCTCAGCCGTCGCGCGGCTGCGCGGGCGGTGGTCGCACCGGGCAGGCCGGCATGGCCCGGAGCAGGTCGGCGAGCTGGCGGGCGTTGGTCTGGGCGTAGTCGCGGTAGCAGTTGTTCATGAGCACATGTGTGCTGGCGGTCTCCCTGGCGAGCTCGCACAACTTGGGCGTCCACTCTTTCAGCTCCTCGGGAGAGTAGAGGTAGCCGAACCGCTGGTAGATGTCGCGGCTGGTCCACTTGTCGCTGCGGCCGTGGAACCGCACGATCTCCAGGTCGGACGTGACCGCGACGACCGGCGGGATCGAGCACGGGTAACCCTGCGGCATGTCCAGGCATACGTACGGGATCGCGTAGGAGCGCAGGAAATCGAGGGTCTCGGCCTGGTTCTCCTCGGTCATCCAGGTCCGGTTCCGGAACTCGACCGAGATCCTCAGCGGGTCGCAGCGTCGCTTGCACTCCAGGATGTAGTGCTTGTTGCGCTTGCTGATCGGGAACCAGCGCGGGAACTGGAACAGCACCGCCCCGAACCTGCCGGCCTCCCAGAGCGGCATGAGCGCGGACACGAAGCGCTCCCACACCTGATCAACCACGGCCGGGTCCAGATCTTGTACGTAGAGGTTCTTCTTGCCGGGCGCCATCTCGACCCGCAGGTCCTTCGGCAGCGCCGCGGGACGGGTCGGATGACAGGTCAACAGCGAGAACGCCTTGACGTCGAAGGTGAAGCCCGGCGGGGTCCGCTGCGCCCAGAGCCGCGCCGTCTCCTCGGCGGGTGTCGCGTAGTAGGTCGAATCGACCTCCACGAGCGGGAAGACGCTCGCGTAGTACCGCAGCCGCTCCTCGGGCGTCGTGACGTCCGGCGGATACCAGCCGGACCGCAGGAGTGTCTTGTCCGTCCACGACGCCGTACCGACCAGGATGTCCCCCACGAGGGCTTGCCGCTACCGGGCTCCGTGTCCTGTCCGGCGGCCGAGGATGTGGTAGGTCTCGCCGCGCGTGATATAGCGGACCCGGCCCGACAGACCGAGGCGGTTGACGTGGTGGCGGAAGTCGTCCAGCCCTGAGGAGAACGCCTCGTAGTCGTCGTAGTGGACGGGCAGCGTGTAGTTCGGGTTGATCAGCTCGACCCAGTGGGCGCCCTGCATGCCGTCCATGGTCACCAGCAGGGTCCCGAGCAGCCTGGTGCCGCCCAGGTGGACGATCGCGAGGTCGATCTCCGGGAAGCGCTTGGGTATCGCCGCGAGGCATTCGTCCAGCAGCGTGTCCCCGCTGATGTGGAGGCGCAGGCTCACCTCGCCGTCGTCCTGGCCGAACTCCAGCATGCTTCCCATGACGGGAGGGAGCAACTTCTCGGCGATCCCCGGTGCGTGGCGTGCCGGCAGGGAGGTGATCTTCAGGGTGTTGTCCCCGCGGCGCAGCCGGCGGTCCTGCCAGGTCTCCAGGCTGATCGCGTTGCCGAACCCCTGGCGCCTGAGCCGCTCGGCGGCGTGGGGCGTGGTGATGATCGGCAAGCTTGGATCCAGCCCATCGCGGGCCACGCGATCCCAGTGGTCGCCGTGCATGTGGGACAGCACGACGGCGTCGATCTCCGGAAGCCGGCTGATCTCCATCGCCGGATTGGTGCGACGGCGGGTGCTGATGCCCCAGCCGAGATAGGCGCGCTGGCCGCGATGCAGGAAGTTCGGATCGGTCAGCAGGGTGAAGCCATGAGAGCGGATCAGCGTGGTGGCGTTTCCGATGAAGAAGACACTCGCTTCTGCTGCGTCGGGCATGTCAATCCCCCCGTCTCCTGTTATTTCAGGTTAAGCACATGGGAGGGCATCGCCTCGGCTCGGGGGCGGCCTAGGGGCTGACCTGCTGGGAAGCCCTCACTCCGTCGGCCCGTACGGCAGGCCCACGTAGTTCTCCGCCAGCGTCGCCGCCGCGGCCTCCGAGGACGTCACGTAGTCAAGGTAGGAGAGCTGCAGCCGGTGACCGTAGGCGTCGTCGGAGTCGAAGGTGTGCAGGAGCGTCGTCATCCACCAGGAGAAGTGCTGCGCCCGCCAGACCCGCTTCAGGCACGCCTCCGAGTAGCCGTCCAGCAGCTCACCTGACCCGGTCTCGTACCAGTGGGCGAGCGCCTTGGTCAGCAGGCGTACGTCCGCCACGGCCAGGTTGAGGCCCTTGGCCCCCGTCGGTGGCACGATGTGGGCGGCGTCCCCGGCCAGGTACAGCCTGCCGTATTGCATGGGCTCGGCCACGAAGCTCCGCATGGGCGTGACGCCCCTGTCGATGATCTCCCCCGTGGCGAGGACGAAGCCCGGGACCGTCTCCAGCCGCGCCTTCAGCTCCGCCCAGATACGGTCGTCCGGCCAGTCCGCGATGTCCTCGTCGACCGCGACCTGGAGGTAGAACCTGCTGATCTCGGGGGAGCGCATGCTGTGCAGGGCGAACCCGCGCTCCGTCCGCGCGTAGATCAGCTCCTCGGCCGACGGCTTGACCCGGGCCAGGATGCCGAGCCACGCGAACGGGTACTCACGCTCGTACTCGGTCAGCACCCCCTCGGGGATCGACGGCCGTGACACGCCGTGGAAGCCGTCGCAGCCCGCGATGAAGTCGCAGTCGAGCCGCTCGCCGCCGAAGGTGATGTACGGCCGGTCGGTGTCGATCTCGTGGAGGGCCACGTCGTCCACCTCGAACCGGAGGTCTCCGTCGTCGGCGAGCCGGGCGGCGATCAGGTCTTTGACGACCTCCTGCTGGCCGTAGACCGTTATGGCCCGTCCCGGGACGAGTTTCTCGAAGGCGATGCGATGCCCCGTCCCGCCGTATCTCAGCTCGATCCCGTGGTGGGGAAGGCCCTCCCGCAGCAGCCTGTCCCCCACGGCCGACGTGACGAGGGTGTCGACCGTCCCCTGCTCCAGCACGCCGGCCCGTACCCGCTTCTCGGCGTAGTCCCGGCTGCGCAGCTCCAGCACCACCGACTCGATGCCCCGCAGGTGCAGCAGATGGGACAGAAGGAGGCCTGCCGGACCTGCCCCGATGATTCCGACCTGAGTTCGCATACGAGGAGCATCCTGTGGCGAGGAGGTCCGGTACGAGCTTCGCCTTCCGCTGAGCGGAAGTTGATGCACAATATCCACAGCGTGTGGACAAGGGGGGTGCGGTGGCCGGCGGATCCCGTGATCCCGGGCGATCAGTGACATCCCGGGTGCTGGCCATCCTCGGCGCCTTCGACACCGATCATCCGCTGCTGACCCTGACCGACATCTCCCGCCGTAGCGGTGTCGCCCTCACCACGGCCCACCGGCTGGTGCGCGAGCTGGAAGCGTCGCGGGCGCTGAGCCGCGACGGCGACGGCCGCTTCCACATCGGCCTGCGGGTCTGGGAGCTCGGCCAGCTCGCCCCCCGCCGCCTGCTGGAGGTGGCGCACCCGTGGCTGCAGGAGCTGTTCGGCGGCACGGGCGAGAACGTCCACCTCGCCGTCCGCGATGCGCTTGAGGTGCTTTATGTGGACAAGGTGTACGGGCGGCGGGCCGTGCCGATCCTCTCCCGGACGGGCGCCCGCTTGCCGATGCACCCCACCGGCGTCGGCAAGGCGCTCCTCGCGTACGAGACCGAGTGGTTCATCAGCTCCTACCTCTCCCGGAAGCTGGAGAGGCCGACCCGGCACACCGTCACCGAGCCGGGAAGGCTCGCGCGGGAGCTCGCGTCCGTACGCGCCCAGGGGTACGCGTTCACCTACGAGGAGATGACCCTGGGGTCGTGCTCGGCCGCCGCGCCGATCATCGTGGACGGCCTGCCGATCGCCGCCCTCGGCGTCGTCCTGTCCTCCCGCCGGGCGCGGGAGCTGCCCCAGCTCGTCGAGCCGCTGCTCGCCTGCGCCCAGCAGATCGCCCGCGCGTACGGCCGCACCACGCCCTGACCTCTCGGGCGTGCGAGGTCAGGCGACGGAGAAGAGCCTGCGCAGGTGGCGGAGCTGGATCTCGTGCTGGCGGCTTCCCCCGCCCTCGTGGCCGTTCCAGGGCCACACCGTGATCTCCTTGGGTCCGGCCCAGTGGTTGTGGCCGGCGAAGACCGTGGACGGCGGGCAGATCCAGTCCATCAGCGCGACCGAGTACAGGGCGGGCACCCGGCCCCGGGCGGCGAAGTTCAGCCCGTCGAAGTACGACAAGGTGCGGAACACCTGCTCCTCGCTGTCACGCTGCGAGGCCAGGAAGCGCACGATCTCCTGGTAGGGGTCGCGGTCGGTGATCTCGACGGCCCTGCGGAAGTGCGTCAGGAACGGCACGTCGATCAGCGCGGCCTTGACGTCCGGGTGCAGGGCCGCCGCGGCCTGGGCGATGCCGCCGCCCTGGCTGCCTCCTGCGACCGCGATCCTGTTCGCGTCCACGGCCGGGTGCGCCGCCGCGACGTCGACGGCGCGGACCGCGTCTGTGAAGACCCGCCGGTAGTAGTACTGCTCGGGGTCCATGATCCCCCGGGTCATCATGCCCGGCGCCGTGGCGAAGTCGCCGCCGTGCGGGTCGCCGGTGCCACCGGGGCTTGCCGGGTTGGACCCGCCCTGGCCGCGGGTGTCGACGACCAGCGTCGCGAATCCGGCCGCCGGCCAGACCAGGTGGTCGATCGGGAGCCCCCGGCCCCCGCTGTAGCCGATGTACTGCACCACGCACGGCAACCGGGTGGCGCCCGTGGGAACCAGCATCCAGGCATGGATGGGGTGGCCGCCCCACCCGGCGAAGGTCGTGTCCTGGACCTGAACACCGGTCAGCGGTGCGTCGTGGTCGGCGAACTCCGGCGCGAGGTCGTGGCCGGCCGCCTCGTCGAGGGTCTGCTTCCAGAACGCGTCGAAGTCGGCGGGTTCGTCGCGCTCCGGACGGTAGTCGCGGAGGCTTGCCAGTGGCATGTCGAACAGGGTCATTGCCTTCTCCACGCGGGTCGAGGTCACCGGGCTGCAGGATGCGTGTCGGCGGGGGCGCCGCGATTCGCATGTTATCGACGGGTTTGCTGCTTGGTCGATGTCCGTGGCGGGGGCTCTCAGGGAAGTGAGGCTCCATACCTGACAGGAGGCGTCAGCCTTGGCGAGAAGGATGGCGTGCATACCACCATCAAAGGAGGGCTGCTGTGCCACGCGCGAACGGCACTTTCGATATCGACACCTGGGAGCCGCACACCTTCGACGAGCGCGAGGGGGCGACGCTCGCCCGCGTGCATGTGACCAAGACGTTCCACGGGGATCTCGAAGGCACCAGCACGGCCGACATCATCACGGCGACGGCGCAGGTCGAGGGCTCGGCGGCGTACGTGGGGTTCGAGCGCTTCACCGGTGGCGTGCAGGGGAGGAAGGGCACCTTCGTGCTGCACCACACCGCCTCGGGCTCGGGGGGCGAGCGGTCGCTGAGCTGGACCATCCTGCCCGACTCCGGAACCGGTGAGCTGGTGGGGATCCACGGCGGGGGACAGATCATCCCCGACGACGGCAAGCATCTCTTCCACCTGGACTACGACCTGGACTGATCTCCTGCACCCTCTGGCCTGGGTCCTCAATGGGGTACGGCGGTTCCGACGCGGGGTCCTTAATGGGGTATGCCGGGTCCTCTATGGCGTACGGCGGTTCCGACGCGGGTCCTCTATGGCGTACGGCCGGCTCTGGTCAGGTCGCCAGTCCCACCAGAGCCGACCGTCCAGACCGCCTCGACCGTCAGCGCACGACTCGTCCGCCAGCGCGCACGCCGACCGTCAGGCTCCATCTATGTGCGGGCAGGTTCAGAAACGCTTCATGTCAGCTCGCGTCGGCGCAGATCACGTACACGCTGATCCCGACCGTGGCGAAGTTGTTCTGGCGGCCAAGGCCGACCCAGCCGCCGGCGTCGTCGGTCGGGAAGGAACCGACCAGGATGGCGTCGTTGCCCTGAGCCTCGGCGCCACCGCCGATCGCCCTCTTACCGCTCGGGCACCGGATCGTACGCCGGGCGAAGTTGGCGACGTTGGCGTTGGGCAGCTTGAGGACCTGGTAACCGCGGAAGTCCGCGGCGGCACCGGGACGTGCCGGCGTGGAGTCCGCGTTCGACGCCGGCACCGCCACCGCCGCCACACCCACGCCGCTGACCACCGCGGTCAGCGCGAGAGTCGTAAGCCATCTGGCTTGCATCTGTTCTCCTTGATAGTCCCCCGTCCACCCGAGGCGAGCCCCCGGGCGGCTTCCCGGCAGGCGTTCTACCGGAGCGGGAATTACTCACTTCGTCACTCACAGTAATCATCCACAACTCTGAGTGTCCATTCTGCGGCGCGCGGCCGTGTCGTAGCACTTAGGAGAGGACCCGCCCTCTTGTCCTGGTCTGGGGGCGGTGCGTCAGGAGCTCAGGTACAACCCGGCGAGCTCGCGTGCCGTGGTCTCCAGGCGCTCGCGCAGCTCGTACGGCTTGAGCACCTCGACCAGCGCGCCCAGCTTCATGAACTCGGTCTGGGCATGGTCAAGGGACTCGATCGGGACCACGGCCGTCACCCAGCCGTCCTCGTCGGGGGTGGTGGAGGTCTCGTCGACTGCCTCCATCACGGCGGTGCTCATCAGCTCGCCCATACGCCGCCGGCCGAGCGGCGAGAGCCGTACGGTGGCTTCGCCCTGGTAGAGCCGGGTGCGGAACTCCGCGAGAAAGGACCGCCAGTAGCCGGCGAGGTCGAAGTCGGCGGGCCGTTCGAAGGTCCTGTCCAGCACGGTCAGGTTGAGGACCTGGTGCACGCGGTACGTGCGCACGTGCTCGCCGCCGCGCGCCACGAGGTACCACTTCCCGCCCTTGAGCACGACGGCGTACGGCTCCAGGATCCGTGTGACCTCCGTCGGCTCCTTCCAGCGGCGGTAGCACACCTGGATCAGGCGCTCGTTCCACACCGCGTCGGCGATCGGGGCGAGATGTGGTGACTGGTCGCCGTCGTAGTACCAGCCGTGGGCGTCGAGGTGGAACCGCTCCTGGATGCGGGCCGCCCGGTCGCGCAACTCGGCCGGAAGCGCCGCCTGGAGCTTGAGCTGGGCCGCCGTGACCACCGCCCCGAGACCGAGCTCTGCCGCCGGCCCGGGCATCCCGGCCAGGAACAGTGCCTCGGCCTCGTCGCTGGTCAGCCCGGTCAGCCGCGTGCGGTAGCCGTTCAACAGTTGATAGCCGCCCGCCGGCCCCGCGTCGCCGTACAGGGGGACGCCCGCCGCGTGCAGGGACTCGACGTCGCGGTAGATGGTCCGTACGGAAACCTCAAGGGTCTCCGCCAGTTGGCGCGCGGTCAGCCGGCCTCGGGTCTGGAGGAGAAGAAGGATGGAGAGCAGCCGACTCGCGCGCATAACGCTGACAATACGTGTCAGTGTGCGCGCTCTACGGTCCAATGATGGCTTTCACCGAAAAGTACCTGCGTCTCCCTGGCGTGATCGAGACGGCCGGTAGGCAGATCAAGCGCTATCACGTCAGCACCTTCGACACCGAGATCGAGGAGGAGATCCAGCGAGCGGCCTACGCGTTCCTGCCCCGGCTGCTCCCCGGGCTCGACGAGACCCCGCCCGCCGCGTTCACCGTCCTGCACCGGGCAAGGGACGCCGCGTACCTCAACGCCTACACCTGGGTGTGGGACAACGTGCTGGAATGCCGTATGGCCGCAGCCGGCGTGCCCCTCCTGGGTTGTGACGACACCGACCCGGCCAACTTCAAGGAGCTCGCCAAGCCGTGGATCGGCTGCGTCTGGGAGCTTCCGCCCCTCGAACACGAGCGGGCCGCCTGGGTACGCCACATGCTCACACCCGACAATCCTCGCCTTTCCACCTATCTCTCCGACATACCGGCCGAGGGCATGGTGGGCGGTGGCTGACGACCGGCGCTGTCCGCTCTCGGACGAAACCTCCGTGGCGGGCCGTCCACTCTCAATACGGAGTAATGCCTGATCAGAACGTTGGTCGGCTCTCACCTGAAGGGCTGAGGCTAGTAACGGATGTCGCAAAGAGGCTTCCGTATCGGAAGATTGTGGACAACCGCTTCTCATGCGACCGGGGGCGGGAGCCGATCCCTTGCTAGGCTGCAACCATCTGTTACGAACCCGGCGTTGTCTCATCCCCAGCTGATGAGACCGTTGAGAAGTGGGGTTACACCGTGAAGAAGCTGCTCGTTCTCGCGCTCGTTGCCCTCGGGGGGCTACTGGTCTGGCGCAAGGTGCAGGCTGACCGCGCCGAGCTTGATCTGTGGACTGAGGCAACCGGCAGCGAGAACTGACCACCTGAGCTGCCGATGCGGGTGCGTGAATGGTTCTGGATCAAGGCGGAGGTGGTGGCATGACCAGCGCCTCACCCATCAAACTTGCCTGCCTCGATCTGGCCGGCACCACGATCGGTGACATCGCCATGGTGGAGCGGGCGTTCGCAGAGGCGATCGCAACGCAGGGCATAGTCCCCGGGACCGGGGCATATGCGCGGGCCATGGTGCACGTGCATCGGTCCCGGGGTTGTCCCAAGATCGAGGTCTTCCGAGGCATTTTCCCAGGCAACGAGGCCCAGGCGCAGGCGGCCAACCTCACGTTCGAGCGCTCCTACGAGGGCGCGATCGAGCGGTCCGGCCTCGTCCCCGTGCCCGGCACCGTCGAGGCCCTGGAGAAGTTACGAGCCGCCGGGGTGAAGATCTGCGTGATCACCGGCTTCAGCCGTGCGACTCTCAGCCGGGTGCTGAGCGCCGTCGGCTGGATGGACAAGATCGACCTCGCCCTCTGCCCCGAGGACGCCGGGCGCGGTCGTCCCTGGCCTGACATGGTGCTCACCGCGGTGCTCCGTCTCCGCATCGACGACGTCCGTGCGGTCGCGGTGGCGGGCGACTCCGAAAGCGACATGCTGTGCGGGAGCCGCGCGGGCGCCTCCATCGTGGCCGGCGTCCTGACCGGCGTCCACAGCCACGAACGCCTCATCCGGGGCGGTGCGACACAGATCATCGACTCCATCGCCGACTTCCCCAGCCTCATCCTCGACAACGAGCCGAGCCGGGCAGCAGTGGCCACCTCCTCCCGGTAAGCTGTCCTTCAGCAAGGGGCCTTAGCTCAGTTGGCAGAGCGCCTGCTTTGCAAGCAGGATGTCAGGAGTTCGAATCTCCTAGGCTCCACCCATAAAAAACCCAGGTCAGGGGCACTTTCCCGACCTGGGTTTCGCGCTTAACCGGTTGGTTTCCGCTTCCGTGCCCGTTGCGTGCCCAATCAGGTCCAGCTCTTTCATGGCCGGCCCCCGTCAGCAGACGCGGTGTGGCCGGTCCCGGCGCACATCGAACAGTCATCCTGTGTGCGAGGAGTCTCCTCAGCGGTGCTGTCGTCCGTGCTGCGGATGACTCCTCGTCGTTGGCTGACGTACTTCCAGCCCCGCCCCGCACAGGACACGCACTGCTCGGTTGACATGAGACTCCGCCCGGTTGGATTCGCCGCCCGAAACCGATCTCTCCAATAGGCGTCTACTCGCCTAGAGGAGTGCTTTGCTCAGTCATTTATGACTTGTCTAGAGGAGTTCGTCAAGCCCTATCGCGCAGGCAGTTCATACGACAGCACGTAGGCGTCACTGGATATCACCGTGTCGCAGACCTCGACCGCCTTGCCGTCCGTCGTGTACGCAGTCCTCACCAGGTGAAACACGGGGATACCGGGTGCGAGCTTGAGCGCCCGCATCTCATCCCGCAGGGGCATACGCGACTTGATCTCTTCCACGAAATGATCCAGCCGGTGCCCCAACTCCTCCAGCCGCGCATAGATCCCGCCTGGCCCGCTGTCCGGCTCAGCGATCCGCGTACCGCGAGCGATCTCAGCAGGGATGTAGGAAACGGCGGTTTCCACCGGCTGACCGTTGATCAAATAACGGCGTGACCGGCGGATCACAGGTGCATCATCAGTGAGCCCGAGGAGTGCGGCCACGCTCGCCGAAGGCGCTTCCTCAGTGATCTTTATGGCGTCCACGGACGGCTTGCCGCCGGCACCTTCGGTTTCCGCGATGAACGCGGCCTTGCCCTCCTCGCGATGACGACGGGCGAACCGATCTGAGGCCAGCCGCCGGACCGGAGGATGCGAGCGAACGAAGACCCCACGCCCATGCTCCGCAACCGTCAGCCCTTCACCTTGGAGGACTTGGAGAGCGTTGCGGATGGTCATCCTCGCGACGCCGTAATGTTGCATGAGCTGAGCCTCTGAGGGCACTTTCTCACCCTCAGCAAGAGTGCCCTGCTCGATCGCATCGCGGATGTGATCGGCGATCTGACGAAACACCGCCCGATCGCTGGTCGGGTCCAGATCCGGCAAGGGCAGCTCGGCCACGACCCAACTCCTCAACTCGTACATACGTGTATTACGGTCGAGGATAGCGACCCGCACCGCCGGAGGTAATCCCGATGGATCACCAGAACACGCACTCCGTCAGCGTGGCAGGCGTGATCATCGATGACCAAGGCCGCGCCCTGCTCACCCAACGCCGAGACAACGGCCACTGGGAAGCACCCGGCGGCGTACTCGAACGCGACGAGGACATCACCACCGGCCTACTCCGCGAGATCCGAGAAGAAACCGGCCTGGACGTCGAGCCCGTCACCTTGACCGGCGTCTACAAGAACATGACCCGCGGCATCGTCGCCCTGGTCTTCCGCTGCAAAGTCATCGGCGGACACCTCACCGAAACCGACGAAACCCGCTCCTTCCGCTGGGTCACCGCCGACGAGGTCCGCACACTCGCATCAGAAGCCTTCGCCGTCCGCGTCCTGGACGCCATGCGCGACGACCACACGCCGGCCATCCGCCACCACGACGGCACCCACCTGCTCTGAGCCAGCACCGCAGCAATCTCAACCGGCTGTAGCGCGGTGTCTAGTCCCACGAGATGCTTGACGGTTCTGTCCCACCACATGCTTGACAGGTGGCCTAGAAAACATAGGTGACCTTCCTGGGCTGGGCCGCGGCTTTGATGTTGCGGACGGCATGGGTGGTGGTGCGCCGGACGATGCGGATGTCGTCGGGCAGCTCGATGGCCAGGGTGGTGTCGCTGACGTGGACGGTGACGATCCGGCGGGCGTGGATTCGTCCCAGGGCGACTTTCTGCCCGGCGACCATGATGACGCCGCTGTTGCTCGCGATGCGCTGCACGCTGATCGGCTCCTGGGACGGGCGCGGCGGCGGCCCGGCGGGGCGGGCGTCGCGCAGGTAGCGCACCCGCTCCCAGGGAATCGGGTTGGGCCGGGTGCGCAGCAGCTCGCGGGTGACCGGGTCGAAGAACATCAGGGTGGTCTCCTCCACCCGGATGGTGACCCGCCGGCCGTTGAGCATCTCGGCGGCGAGCACGACCTTCCCGGCCAGGCTGACGGTGCCGGCCCGGCTGATGGTGCGGTCCACCTCGATCGCGGTGCCGTGCTCGGCGGGCAGCAACGGCGGTGGCCCCGCCGGTCGTGCACCGTGGGCGGCCAGTTTGGCCAGGTCCGCGGGCGACAGATGTGAGCGGAAGCTCTTGATCCGGATCCCGGCGATCAGCACGTGGATGACCTGTGTGTCGGCCCAGAATCGGACGGTGACCCCGGCCCGGTCCGGTCCCAGCCAGAACTGCCGGCCCGCCACCTGCATGTTCCCGCTCGGCGGGATGACGCGGTCGAACTCCACCGGCCCACCCGGCAACGGCTGCTGGGCAGTGGTCACCGCAGTCTGGCCGGCTGCGGCGTCAGGGGGCAGGGTTTGGCCGGTGTCCTGGCTGGGGTGGGATCGAGTACGACCGCAGGGCCGTACGCTGTCTGGCGAACTGGGCGGAGCTTGCTCCTGCCCGGTAATACCGCCCAGTGGCCCTGCGGGCGTGCTCGATGCGGGTCCCGCACCTGGCAGGTGGGTAAAACCTGACCCCGCCCCACCAGGGACATCCGGCAAGACCTGACGCAGCGGCGCCGGCAACCGCAACGGCAGCAACCGCTGGTCCACATCAGCGGTCCGCGAGGCGAACCGCTCGACGGGGCAGGCCATCTGAAGCGCCTGATGCGGCCGCATCGTGTTGTAGTGCTCCACCCACGCATCCACCGCAGCCTGCGCCGCCCCAAGGTCGGTGAACGGCACCGCATCATCCAAAAGCTCCCGGCGCAGTGACTGGTGAAACCGCTCCACCTTCCCCGTCGTGGTCGGATGCCGCGGCTCGGTCAGCCGGTGCACAATCCCGTTGTCCCGGCAAATCCGGTCGAACAGCACCTCCCCGCCCTTGCCGAACCGGTCGGTGAACTGCTTGCCGTTATCAGTGAGCACCTCATCGGGAATCCCGAAAACGCACAGCGCGGACGCGAAAGCCAGGCACACCGCCCGCGCGGTCGGCCGCAGGACCACAGACGCGCTGACGCAATAGCGGGAATGGTCGTCGACCCCGGTGACCACTTTGGCCTCCGCACCGGTCGACAGGAAAACGCCGCCGACAATGTCCATCTGCCACAACTGCATCGGCGCCTCCCGCTCCCAGCGCAAGAAGTCCTCCCGCCGCCTGCGGCCCCTGCCCGGCTGCACCAGGCCATGACGCACCAGCGCCCGATACACCCCCATCCGCGACGGCACCGGCTCCACCCCCAGCCGCCTGGCCTCATGCACCAACCGCACCGGCCCCCACCGCGGATGCTCCCGCCGCAGCTCACACACCAGCGACTCCACCTCCGCCGGCATCTGCGACGGCGAGAAATCCGGGCGACGCGACCGATCGGTCAACCCCGCAAGCCCCGACTCCCGATAACGAGACAACCAGGTATGCAGACTCTGCCGCGACACCCCGATTCCAGCCGCGACCTCACTGACACTCGCGCCCGCGAGCACCAAAAGGACCACGCGATAACGCTGCTCAACAACGGACAAATCGACCAGGACCATTCGCGGTTCCCCCGAAACACGCCGCCCACAAACGACGCATCACGAAGAACCCGAACACGGCACCGGTGTCAAGCATGTCCTGGGACTCCACTGTCAAGCATGTCCCGGGACAGGACACCGGCTGTAGCGCGGATCTTGCCGAATTGTTCTCTTGTGTATCAAGAGGCGGCGCTCCGCGCCGCCTCGCGGCCCCGCGCGCGTTCGGCGGCCGGGCATGCGGCCTGGGGGTCGGTCCCGGCCGCCGGCGGCTAGGGCCGCGAGGGTCCAGGCGGTCGCCCAATAGATCTCGGAGATTCGTTGTCTGTCAACCTCATATGTGACGGACCTCCGTGTCAGGTTTCTAGACACAAACTTGTGCGCTCATTGAGCCGTCGAGCGGTTAATACGAACCTCCTGACCTGGCTAGATATAGTCCAGGCCCACTAGTCAACCTCCAAGTTTGCGCGGTCCCTGCAAACTTGGGATTTGGCCCTCTCTGGGTTCTTGACGGGGCATGCACCAGAATCATCCGGTGTGCGAGCGCCTCGCAGAACCGCATAGGAGACCGAACAGTCTCATGCGTGCGAGGCTCACCCTGCTTCGGCGGGGGCCGTTTGCTCTCTACTCAGAACTCAAGACCCATAGAAGGGTCGTAGCGCCGAAGGGATACAAGATGATGAATGCTTGAACGGTCACCGAAGCGCTCACTGAGCCGCTCGTCCGACGAAGGGAGCTACACGCAGCTCAGCGAGCTTTTACTAGACCCATTCGTGGGACCCGGCACCATGCCGTCGGTCCCAAAGCGAGCGGCCCCCTGCTGCGAACAGGGAGCCGCTCTCACGTCCGATCCACTCTGCTTGCATGAAGGGACGTCTCACCATGAGGTTATTCCACCGCTCCTCGCGGGGTAACTACCAATCTCCTACTGAGCCTCCGCGGCTTCCCCACCGTTGGGCCACCATCCTCGGACTGTCCAGCATCGTCGGCTTCGTCGTTGGCGGGCTCACGGGCTACTCCGTGGGTGGCCTCCAGGGCCTGGGTGCCGGCCTAGCCACGGGCATTGGGATCGCCGTGGTCGTCGCAACTTGGCTTCAGAAGTCCGTGGAGTAAGTCGGTCCCGTCCTCCTCGCTGGTCGAGTGTCCCGGTTGAGGCCACCGAGTCAAGGGCGCCTTCGGCGTCGCTTCGCGATCAACTTCGTTGACCCTTGACACGGCGGCCTCGCCCTGGGGATCGGCAGCTATGAGGAGGACGGGGGAGGACCAGGAGCCGGCGGGGTACTGCAACGCGTACTGCAACAGTCCCACACAACCGCTCACGATCACCGCCGCCGGCCACCATCGCGACCCAGGCCGCAGTCCTTGCGATCACGAGGCGAACGGTCCTGATAAGGAAGACGTCAGCTCATCGACATCGTGCTCCGAACCGGTGAAGGTTTCTGGACACCCCAACAGGCGGCGACTTAGGGTTCCGATCATGAAGCGTTCGACGGTCGCGGTGCTCGTGGTTGCTTGCTTGGGAATCGGCACAGCTGTGATCGCTCCTATCGCAAACATCCTGCTGACCTCTGGCTGCACCGCTGATGACGACCAGCTCGCCGCATCTCTGGCCACGCTCGGTACCCTCGATGTTCATCCGCCGACGGCGACCCCCCAAGGAAAACGCGATTCTGCTTGCGAAACTGACGACCGAGTAGTGGCTGTATGGCAGTCCTACCGCCCCTCTGGCTCGCGAGTCGATTTGCTGTCCTTCTATCAAGACTTCGCAATCAAGGAAGGCTGGAGTCCGGCCCCGGATAATCAAGGTGGGGAACTGAGTTGCTTCATCAAATCCATCGAGGGGAAGGATGTATACCTTTCCGTAAAGTTCCCCAGTACGGATCGCGAGGAGTCCGGCGATGGATACGACGTCAACGTCAGCGCTTCTTTGCGTAGCGAGGGCTGGTGTCTGTCTTGATAAGGAAGCGGTCGCCGAGCAGTCGTCAGGGCATCGCGGGTTGCAGTTTGGGTTGCAGTTCAGGGTGATCCAGGGGCGTTCAGAGCAGACCGCGCATGCCTACTGACCTGCATTGAACCGTCTGGAACCATGATCGTCCGAGCTTTTAATCCGCAGGTTCCCGAGTCGGCCGGCTCCCTGTTACGCAGGAGTGAGGACGGTCTCCGGTGCTATCCAGCCTCCCGACGTCGTGCCCGAGCGCCTACGGCCTGGCGGACCAAGCCGTACCCCTGCGGGGAGGGGCGGCGCAATGCCGGAGACTGTCCTTGATGAGGGTACCGCCGTGCCCGTCGCGTGCCCGATGGGGCCGGGAGCAAGGGGGAACAGCGGGGAGTAGCGGGGAGTAGCGGGGAACGCGATCAGCGCTGTGAGCTGCGTTGCCGCAGGTGGGCCAAGATCGGCATACGTCTTTGCAAGCAGGATGTCAGAAGTTCGAATCTCCTAGTACGGCAGCGGCACTTGTGATCTATGTGCTGGTGGCCGGGTCGGAGCGGCGGCGGTGGTGGTGATACCCGCACGCAGCGCCGCGGCGATCATCTGCAACGCCAGTTGCGGCTTGGTCGCGAACTCGATATCGGCGGGGATACCGGCGGCCGCACACCGGCCCGGTCGGCGACCCAGGACCGCGGCAGGTAGAGCCGGACATCCAGCAGCGCCCGACCGGCCGCGCAGGCGTAGCCGAGGAACACCCCGATCTGGCTGTTTTCGACCTTCCCAAGGGATCGGCCAGGATCCCGCTCGACGCGGACCCGAAGTCCGTGCCCGGTCAGGCACACACCGCCTCGAGGATCGACACATCTGATGTCGTCGCAACGACCCGCTCGAGCCGGAAACCGCAGGTCTGCAACAGCGACTCGTGTTCGCTGTGGGTGCGTTGCCTGCCCCCGGTGTGGATGAGCATCATGATGTCCATGGCTTTAGACCAGTCGGGTCCAGAGTCGTCGGGGATGACGCTCTCCACCAACAACAGCCGCGCATGCGGCGGAGCGGTCTTCCGTACGGCGGCCAGGATCGCCGTGGCCCGCTCGACGTCCCAGTCGTGGATCACGTCCATGAGCATGTAGGTGTCGCAGACCGGCAGCGGGTCCCTGAAGAAGTCGCCAGCTTGCAGCGTGAGCCGATCGGAGGCGATCTCCGCGGCACGCCCGATCACCGGGGGCAGGTCGAAAAGGATGCCCGTGGTTCGTTCGGCCGCGTCCACCACCGCCCGCAGTAGGTGTCCTTGGCCGCCGCCGATGTCGGCGATCGTTCCGCAGTCCGAGAAGTCGTAGGCGGTCAGGACACTCGCGACCTGGATACGCGCCTTTGAGACCATCGCGGCGTCGAAGACCCGGCCCGCCTCGGGATCACTCTGAAGGATGGCGAAGAACCCGTCCGGATTCAGCTTGTTCGTGGCCGGGAGTCCAGTCTGGAGTGAGTAGTCGAAGTAACCCAGTTGCTTTGCAGTACGTTCGGTTCCGAATGTTGCCACGAAGTCACGCCAAGACTGGGGATGGTCGGAACGGAGCATTCGCGACGCGCCGGTGTGGGTGAAGCGGTCGTCGCTGGCCGCGAAGACGCCATGGGCAGCGAGGAGGCGAAGCACACGACTGAGGGCCTCGGGATTCGCCCCGGTAACTTCGGCCAGCTCCTGGGCCGTCCGCGGCGTGTCGTCGAGCGCGTCGGCGACGCTGAACCTGGCCACGGAGGCCAGACAGTGCCCGACAAACAGGCCCCCGAGCGCCGCCGTCAGTGTGTCGAAGGGCCCCGTCTGTCGATCGAGCGCGGCGTGGTGGTCATCACTGGCGGCCATGAAACGCCTCCGATTTGTCCCCGGCACGTGGACGGCGCAATCGTCGTCGCAATCATTGTGCGAGCCGTAAGGCGTCGTCGACAGAGGGATAACCCTGGTTCGGTCCCGACGAAGCGTGTTGACTCAGCTGCGCCACGACCCGGCTGCGTACCCCTGACAGGAGTCGAACCTGCATGCCGCCCGGTTCGTAGCAGGGTGTTCATCCATTGAGCTACAGGGACATGGTCCCGTCGGCAGGAGTCGACCCTGCTGCGGCGGTCGTATCAGAACCGTGCCCGTACCACTCGGGCCTCGACGGGGCTCCACTTAGCTAGTCCAGGTGCGTGGCGCAGAACTATTGCCTTTCGCCGGTTAGGCTAGGCTCCACCAGCCAAAACGCCGCTTCCCTGGACAGGGAGAGCGGCGTTCGTGCCATTGACGTGCCATTAGCCCGCTGGAACCAGCGCGCCGCCCAAGCCGTCATCATCGTTCTTTCGCTCCGCTTCCACGCGCACGCTCAGGGCATCTGCGATCTTCTGGTCAGCGTCGCGCGTGGCATGCTGGTAGATCAGCGCGGCCCGGTCGCTGTCATGTCCCATCCGCGCCTTGAGATCCGCAAGACTTGCCCCTGACTGCGCCGCGAGGGTGTTGCCCGTGTGCCGGAGGTCATGGAAGTGCAGACCCTTGACGCCCATCTCCTTGAGCGCATCCGACCACTTGGCCTCGCGGCGGAAGTTGCCGCCTCGAAGGAAGCCACCGCGGACTCCGAGGAAAAGGAAGGCGTCTTCTCTGTTCGTAACGAACTCCCGGAGATGATCCGTCAGCGCGGGAATGATGGCCGAGGGGATACCGACCGTATGCCTCCCGGCTCGCGATTTCGGCGGACCGAGGACCATCTCTCCGCCGTCCAGTTCGAGAAGCTGTTCCCGGATGCGGACCGTACGAGCCTTGAGATCGACGTCCGACCGGCGCAGGGCGATCACCTCACCCCATCGCAGGCTGGCGAAGGTCGTGAGAAGAACGAGCGCCCGAAATCGTCGGTCAGCCATGCGATCGGCCAGCTCGAATACCTGGGTGGGCCGCTCAGGAGTGTGCTCGTTGTCCGCGCCTTTGATCCGGCATGGGTTGCGAGGAAGCATCTTGTCCTCCTCTGCCGCCGTCATCAGAACGGCCCGCAGCAGGCGGTATGCCTTGGCCGCGGTGGACACCGAGACGCCGTTGTCGATGTGCAGCGCTTCGCGTTGCGGGGCATCGTCACAGACGCCTCGCCCGAGCGGGGAGGCAATTGCGTGGTTCAGCGCATGAAGGGTTTGAAGATGGAAACCACCTTCGTGGCAGCGCGTTCGGCGTCCCCGTCCGCGATCGCCTCGACCAGCTCGTGATGGTAGCGGTGTGCCGCGTCCTCGTCCTCGTTCTTCTCGTCGCGCATGTGGGCAGCGAAGACGTCGAGCATGCTGGAGTACAGCTTGACGTAGAGAGGGTTGTGCGTCGCTGCCACGATCGCGCGGTGCAGGGCGAGGTCCGCGCTCGCTCGCAGGTCGAGATCATCGGTCGACCAGCTCGCTTCTCGACGGTCGCGCAGCTCGCGCAGCGACTCGACGTCGGCATCTGAGCGGTTCAATGCGGCCATTGACGCTGCAGCGCTGTCAAGGGCAAGGCGTAGTTCCAGGTAGTGGCGACGGGTGCCACCGGCGAGCTGACGTTCAAGAGCGCTTGTCAGCTCGGAGCTGGAGATGACGAAGGTGCCGCGGCCCTGCTCACGGCGCAGCAGACCTGCGTGCACCAGCGACTGCAGCGCCTCGCGCACCGTGTTCCGACCGATTCCGAACTCCGACACCAGTGCGGCCTCGGTCGGTATCCGCTCACCGACCGGCCAGCGTCCAGAGACCACCTCCTCGCGGAACCGCTCGGCAGCCTGGTCGATGAGTCCCACTCGACGCATCGGCTGTCGCGTGCCAGACTCTTCGCAACTCATCCCATAATCCCATCATCTGCTGACCTTGCACCGGAGTATAACGTGACAGCGCTCTCCTCATCGCTCGTTCTGTCGCACCGTAGGCGTCTGACCTTGTGGGCCTGGCTCGCCATCGCCCTTACAGCGGTCAACCTGCGAACGGCCGTGACCGGGTTCACTCCGCTTCTGGAGATCATCGGATCCGATCTCGGCTTCGGGGTGACGCTGTCCGGCCTGCTCGGCACTGTGCCAGCGGCGTCCTTCGGCATCTTCGGGTTTCTCGCCCCAGCGGTGACCAGGAAGTTCGGACTAGAGCGCACGGCCACTGTGGCGCTGGGCTTGACGGGTCTGTCGCTCCTGATGCGCGCCTTCTCTCCAACGTCCTCGTTGCTGGTGCTTTCGACCGTGCTGGCACTGGCCGGAATCGGAGCCGCGAACGTCGTGGTCGTTCCGTTGGTGAAAGCCTGGTTCGCCGATCGACTGGCCCTGGGGACCTCGCTTTACCTGATCCTCATGCAGGCGGGCCAGTTCATCGCCCCGCTCCTCGCGGTCCCGGTAGCAGAAGCGGCGACGTGGCGGCTCTCGGTAGGTATCTGGGCGGGACCAGCTGCTGTGGCTGGTGTGGTCTGGCTGGTCCTGGCAGTCAGGCTGCCCGCCGATCATCACGCGCCCGCGGCCGTGACGGCGACCGATGCGGGACCGAGGATCAGCCGATCGTCAACCGTCTGGGGCCTGGTGATTCTCTTCGCGATGATGTCGCTGTCCAACTACGGGATCATCACCTGGGTCCCGGCAGTGCTCACCGACGCAGGAGGCAGTGCGGCCCTGGGCGGCTCCATGGTCGCGCTCTACTCGTCATGGGGCATGCTCGCGGCCTTGGTGGTTCCACACCTGGCCACGCGCATGATGAACCCGTTCATCGTGGTCGTCGGGTGCGCGATCTTCCTGGTAGCGGGATACCTGGGCCTGCTCCTGTCCCCGCTCGACGGCACGCTGATGTGGGTGTGCGCGCTGGGAATCGGGGTGAGCACCTTCCCGCTCTGCATGACCCTCATCAACCGTCGAACCAAGAGCCCGCAGACAGCCTCTGCCGTGTCGGGCTTCGTTCAAGGCATCGGCTATGGGCTGGCGTGCTTCGGCCCGATCGGTTTGGGCCTTCTGCGCGAGGCGAGCGGATCATGGTCGATCCCGCTCCTGGTGCTCGCTGCGACCGCCATCCCAGGGGTGATCGCCGGCTGGTTCGCTTGCCGTCCTCGCTTCGTGGAGGAATCTGTGCCACAGCCGACGAAGCGCGACGCTGACCTGTAGCCGCGACGATAAGAGTCATGCGTCGAACAGATCCGCTCTCGGGGCTTCAGCGCGCCGCCGGCCTATCGACGCAGTAGGGCACGCACCACCAACACGACAGCGACGATGAAGAGAACCACCAACGCCAGAAACAGCACCTCGGGCCAGCCCATCCTCGGCATCCTGGAAGAACGCCAGGGGCGAGTCGCGAATGCCCGACACTGGTACCACAGGGCGATCGAGTCCGGTCACACCGAATGGGCGGCGAAGGCCATGGTCACCCTCGGCCCCCTGGAGGACAGGCAAGGGCGGGTGGAGCAGGTACGAGAGTGGTGGGCCAAGGCGGCCGAGTCCGATCACACCGACTGGGCACCGAGCGCTATGAACAGACTCGGCCTTCTAGAAGACGACCAGGGACGAGTGGAGCAGGCGCGACACTGGTACCACAGGGCGATCGAGTCCGGCGAGCTCGATTGAGGGTCCGGGCGTGGGCGCCGAGACAGTGACGATGACACTCGCCGACCCGGCTGCGATGACGGGGCAGGATGGTCGGGTGACGCTGCCTACGCAGGACCGTCCAGCGTCGCCGCGCACGACTCGGTCAGCAGTTCATGGCCGGCCGCGCGCAGCAGCCATCGTTCGGCCCGATCGAAGGTCCAGCCGCGGTCGCCGACCAGACTGCACCAGGCGTTCTGGCCGAAGTGGAACCACAGCACGTCCACCGCGTCGGTAACGGTGATCTCAGGCCGGAGGCCGTCGAGTTCCCACAGCCGGCGCGCGATCGCGGTGAGCGCCTCCAGGCATTTGGCCGTGATGTTGGCGATCGCCTGCTGGGCCAGCGCGTCGTCAGGCGGCTGTCGCATCAGCTTGTAGATGAGGTCCCAGTATCGTTCCTGACCGTGGCGGGCGGCCCGCGCGCACAGCGCCAGCACCTGTCCCGGATCGTCGGCCGACCGCGCCGCGGTGCCGGCGGCCGCGGCCGCCGGGTCGTTGATGGCCGGTCGCAGCAGCTCCGCGAACATCGCCGCCTTGCCACCGGCGCTCGTGTAGACCGTCTGCGTGGCCACCTGTGCGGCGCGGGCGATCTCGGGCACGGTGGTGGCGCCGTAGCCGCGTTCGAGGAACAGCTCGCGGGCGCACGCCAGGATCGCCGCGCGTGTCTCAGCGGCAGCGTCCTCGCGCCGCGGTGAGTGATATCGACCTCCCATGATGTTCAGACCTTATCAGTACACTAACTTGACTAGAGGGTCCTCTATTCAATAGCGTCACATCGTCGCCAGCCTGGCGCCGATCGATGCCGAGTGATGAGGTTGAGATGAGCCTGCCGTATGTGGCGCAAGCCGCCGACCACGAGCAGTTGGAGTGGCTCGGCGGTGGCGTCATGCGCATACTGCTCGACGCCGCGAAGACCGACGGCCAGTTGGCGATGATTCGGTCCGACGCAGCGGGAGGATCGGCGTCGCCGGTGCATGTCCACGCCGACGAGGACGAAGTGATCGTGCTTCTGAGCGGCAGCGGCATCTTCTGGGTCGGCGACAAGCGCTTCGAGCTTTCCGAAGGTGGGGTCGCATTCCTGCCGCGCAGGCTCCCCCACGCGTACCGGTTCACGTCCGAGGTCGTCGACATGCTCGCCGTGTGCACGCCGGCCGGAACCGAGAACTTCTTCCGGGCGGCCGGTTGGGACCTGTCTCGTCCCAAGCCGGACGGCTGGCAGATCACGCCGGCTGATATGGCGGCGGCCGCCGCAGCCACCGGTCAGACGGTGCTCAGACCGCCGCTGGCCGCCGACGAGATGATCCCCGAAGAATTTCTGACCGGGCATCAGGGTGGTCACGCGAGCTGACCCCACCGGGCGACCGGCGACGGCCACCGGCACGGCGCAACCGGAGGCAGTCCGGTTCTACCAACGTGAGGGCTATCGGCCGACCGACGGCCTCGGTCCGTTCGCCGGCGGTCCGATGGGCGTCTTCCTGGCCCGCGAGATCGGTTGAAGGACCGGGCGTGTTCGCGCCGGCAGCGCTCAGTCTTTAGTTCAGAGAGGCAATCTTGTCTGCGCGCAGGAACTCCTGAGTTCCTGCGCGCAGGGGCGCGCACGCGGTCAGCCCCAAGATGACCACCAAAGGATGCCGCAGGCCGCGCTCG